>JAFMIX010000047.1 GCA_017853785.1 Verrucomicrobiales bacterium | reverse complement strand
TGCAGCACGGTGGAGCTGATGGAGATGCCGCGCTTCTTTTCCAGCTCCATCCAGTCGGAGGTGGTGGCGCGCTGATTTTTTCGCGCTGTGACGCTGCCGGCGAGCTGCACCGCGCCGCCGTAAAGTAGGAGCTTTTCCGTCAGCGTGGTCTTGCCCGCGTCCGGATGCGAAATAATGGCGAACGTGCGCCGCTTTGAGATTTCTTTGGTGATGCTCACAGTCGAGCGGCGGAAGTTAGCAGAGAATTCCGGCGGAACAAGCCGGGAAAGCAGCCGTCAATTCCACGAGAGATCTTCAGGCATCTGGGCGAGCAGGCGATACTTCGGGCCTTTCTGGCGAAGGACGGTCTGCCAGAGCTGCTGCGGCGGGGTCTCGAAGATGAGGTCGAGCGACGCGGGACACGTGAGCCAAGATTTTCGCTTCACTTCGCCTTCGAGCTGTCCGGGACTCCAGCCAGCGTAACCGGCGAAAAGCCTGATCTTTTTCGCCGGCGAAAAAGATTCACCCAACTCGACCAAGGTTTCGAGCGAATGATCCAATTGCAGATTGGGCAGCACATTGGCTTCCGGCAAAAAATTATCGGTATGCAAAAAACTCAACGCCGCAGGCTGCACCGGACCACCCAGGTATAGCGGACTTTCCTTGAGCGCCTCGGGCAAGTCCGCGATCAGAGCTTCGCCGGCAGTTTTATTGGTGAAGCGGTTGAGCACCAGACCGAAAGCGCCCTCGGCGTCGTGCTGGCAGATGAGCAGGACGGTATGCTGGAAGAACGACCCGGTGAGGTCGCCGCTATCCAGCAGCAACTGCCCTTTGAGAAATTGTGATGGCGCACTCATGTTTTCTCCCGCCGCAATCTGCTTCAACTCCGCGCGCTTGGCAACCCGACAAACCGCGCCGGCGGAACGGCCGCGCAAGTCAAGCCGCCTGTTCCACCGCGACGGGTTTCGCCTGGCGGCGCAGCGCGAGGGTGAGGACTTGGAGATGGAGTTCCGCCGGCAGGAAAGGTTTGACCATGACTTCCAGCCCCGCCGCCCGGATGGGTTCCGCCGTCACGGCATAATCTTCAGCCCCCACCAGAAAGACCACTGTGGCGGCACGATTGGCGGGTTGCTGCCGGATCTGCGCCGCGAAGGTCAAGGCATCCATTCCCGGCAATTGTCCCGACAAGAACACCACATCGTAGATTTTTTTCTCTGTGCATTGGAGCGCCGCGGCAGCCGTCTCCGCGTGGTCGGGCTTGGCGAAGAAGGTTTGCAATATTCCCACCAGTTCCCGGCTGGCATTAAGCTCCGCCGCCACGACGAGCAGCCGCGGAGTCGGCGCTTGGCCGCGCGGCAACCGCAGCCGGTCGCCATTCAACGCGGCGATCAGCTCCAACGCGGCGGCGATGCGAGCCAGCGTGGCGGGCATCCGATGCTCGGGATGCAACAGCAGTTTCTGGATTAACACTTCCAGCGCGGCGCTCAACTCATAAGCGCCCGGCAATTGCGCCGCGCTCACGTTCAACGTCAGCGCGTGCTGCAACACATAAAAATCAGCCAACTCTTCGGCCTGCTTTTCCGGCGCGGACGCGGCGGGCAACGCGGCAAGCATTTCCCGGAGCGTATTCAGGTTCACGCCGATGTGCGCCGCGATCACCGCCGCAGGAACCGCCGCCACCGGGGCGGCGGGGGTGGGCGGTTGTTCTTCCCAAACCGGCACGGGCGTGGCCGGCTTTGGTGGGGGTGGAGTTGCGGGAAGCGGTTTCGCCGGGCGCGGGCGCGCGACGGGAATTTTGGTGACCGCCACGGTCGGAGCCAGCGGAGTGACCGCAGGCTCGGGGGCGACGGGCGCAGGGGCGCTGCCGGGACGCCGCCGTTTTGCCGGAGCCGCCACGACAGTTTTGGTCGGCGCGGCGGCGGTGGATAGCCGGTGATTGAAAATCAGGGTGAGCACCTTGACGGTGATCTCGAAGGTCAGGAATGGTTTGCTGATCAGGTCCTGACCGCCCACAGCAACCGATTGCGCGCGCGCGGCGAAGTCGTCTTGGCTCGTGACAAAAATCACCGGCGTGGTGCGGTTGGTTTCCAGCGCGTGGAGTTTGCCGCAGAGTTCGAAGCCATCCATGCCGGGCATCTGCACATCGAGGAAGATCGCATCGTAACTGCACAACGCGGCCAGCGTGAGCGCCGCCGCCCCGCTCTCGGCCAGGTCGGGTTCCCGGAGGGCGCGTTTCAAGGCCAGCGCCACGGCCTTGCGACTGATGAGGTCGTCGTCCACGGCGAGCAACCGCAGGGGCGGCTGGCTCAACAGGTCGGGGCGCAGTCCGGGGACAAAAAGGCGCGGGAGCAAATCCACGCCACCGGCGACGGTGCGAAGCGTGGAGGCGGTGAAATTCCCGGCGCGGTCGGCGAGTTGCTGGACCAGGCCTTCAACTGCGCCCGCGAGCTGCCACACGGGGAGCAGTTCGGGGTGGCCGGCGGCACTTTTCAACGCGTGCAGTTGGCGGCCCAGTTCATTGAGCAGGTCGTGGCGATGGGTCGCTTCCGTGGCGGCGTTGATTTGCGGCAGTAACGCGCGCAATCCGACCATCAAAGCGGGGGACTGAGCGTAAAACTGTTTGACCGGGTCGGGCCCGGCGGGCGCAGCGGCGACGGACGCAGCTTCCGCCACCGGCAGGTCGGGTCCGGTGTTGAACGTTTGCAGGAAGCGGCCGAGCGTGGCTTCCTCGGTGCGCAACTGTTCTTTGGTGATGGCTGCGCCGATGGCGGCCCAAGGGTCTTTGCCAAGGAGTCGGTCGCCATATTTGCGGATGACAAGGCCGCCGGCCAAACCCAGCGCGCCGAGCACAAGGAAAATGCCGAGGTAGTTGGGAGTCGGCGGCGGGGGCGGGGGCTGGCCTTCGGCCTGGCGCCGGGTTTCGCGCAGGAGCGCGCTTTCGAGGGCGACGACTTTGGCTTCGGGTTCGGGGCCGCTGGGTTCCGCGATGGGGTCGTTGGTGGAGGCGGTGCTGGCAAAATATTTTTCCAGCGTTTCGGCGTAGGGGTCGGCGGCGTGGAACGCGGAGCCTATGCCAAAAAGACCAAGCAGGAGCAGCAGCCCGCACCACTGCCGCCGGACTGGGATGTTCCGCCAAACGGAGTTCATGCAGGTGCCGGGCATCAGAGTTCCTGCCAGCGATTCACGAGCAACATGAAGTTCCGCGCCAGGGATTCGTCGAAGTGGAAGCCGCCGCTGCCGCCGAGGCTCGCGGAGTTGGCAATGATGGCCCCGAAGGAGTCGGAACTGCTGAACGCAGAGAAAGCGGCCTGAGGGGCGTTGACGGTGCCGTTGAAGGAGGAGTTGCCGGAATAGGAAATGGAGGTGCAGGTGGGCAGGCCGAGGATGCTGAAGTTTGCCGCAAGCCCGGTCTGGTTGACCACGCCGCCGCCACCGATGGTGGCGTTGCCGCCGAGGTAGAGCGTGAGGCTGGCTCCCGGTTGAATCAGGATCTCGGCGCCGCCGCCGAGGCTGAAGTTGCCGGGGACGTAGAGGACGGCCCGACCGGAGACGATGAGGGGGGTGCCTTTGCCAGTGCCGCTGAAACTGTTGAGCGAATAACTGCCGTTGCCGAGGGTCATGGTGCCGGCAACGGCCACGGGGGTGATAAAGGGTCCGCTGGGTGCGGTGTTGGCGACGAAGGCGGCATTCATCGTGTCATCGGATGCGCCGGGTTGGATGCCCTTTTTGGAACTCACCCAGGCCAAATCACCCACGGAGCCACCCGGACCGGCGGAGACCGTGCCACCTGGCCCGGTGGAGACGGTGCCGAAGATTTTGGCATTGCCGATGTTGATGGCGCCGGGGAGCATAGAGGTGGTGGCGACCCCGCCATTGGCGAAGCGGTTGGAGTAGGTGTTATAGGGGCCCATCGCGGAATCAAAGCTATCAATGCCTGGGCCGCCGGTAAGAGTGACCTGCCCGTTGGCGGCAATGGCGCGGAAAAATACCGTGGCGCGGTTGGTCAAATTGACGCGGACGATGCGGGTGATGAACTTTCCGGCCGCCAGCGGGGACGGAGCGAAGCCGGAGGAATAGATGATGGGGTTGTTGGCGGTGGCGTTGTAGATGGCCACGTTGTAGTAGCTGCCGTCGGGCAGCGTGCGGCTTTTGGTGTAAACGGTCTGGCCGCTGAGGGTGGCGGCGGTCCAGCCATTGGAGGCGGGCACGGCAAAGCTGGTGTTGAGTTTGGTCAAGGCTTCCTCCACGCCCGCTTCAGCCACGGGCATGGCGACGTTCCAACTCATCGAACGGGCGGTGAGTTTGTAGCGGCTGGCAACGAGGGTAAGAAAACTGGCGAGCACGATGCCGATGGTCAGCCCGGTGAACAGGGCGATGACGAGGATGCTGCCTCGGTGGCGTTGGGGCGCGGGAAATTTCATGGCTCTTAACGGTTGCGCAGGGCGATGGTGGCCGACAGGACGCTGTCCGTGGTGGCTTTGGTTCCCAGGATCGGGCGGGAACATTTCCAGTTTATCTGGACCACCCGCGCGTTGGTTACAGTGGCGGGGAGATAACATTCGAACGTATTGGAAATCACCGTGTGCTGGTAGATCCAAAACTTCAGCGCGTCACATTCGCGGAGATAGGTGTTGGTCACGCCCCCGCTGATGCGGAACAGTTTCCGGCTGCCGGGGTCGTAGGTGAAGCGGAGCGGGTTGCCGTTCACGTCTTGAAACGTGAGGCTGTTGGTGGCGTAGGCCGTCAACCGGCCCGCCTGCCGGATTTCCAAAGACATCTTGTCGAGCGCAAGCCGGCTGTATTGCGCCATTTCCAGATAATTGGTCATGGCCAAAAAGCTGCGGCTGCTGAAGAAGGCGAGCAGCCCGATGGCCGTGGCAATCACGAGGCTGATGCCCGTGGCGATCATCAGCTCGACGAGCGTGAAGCCGGCGCGGCGGCGGTCAGTAAATGTATTTTTGCACTCCATACTGGGACGTGAACGTGATCATCTGCCGGCGGCGGGTGACGTTGCCTGAGGGCCAGGTCAGGTCGATCGTGATCATCCGCAAATCGTTGGAATACGTTTCCGTCAGCGGGGCCGCCGCCACCGTCACCACGCCGGTGTAGGTGAGGTTACCGGTGTCGTTGGTGGGATTGTCCGCGTAGAACGGCGCGGTGAACGTCGCCGGGATGTAGCCGGGGAGATTGACGACCTGATCCCAGTTCAGCAGCCGGATGACCTCCATCCGTTCCTCCAAAATCTGCGTGGCCCGCACGTTTTCCTGCGTGCTCTTTATCTGGGAGAAGGCGAACGTAAAACCCGCATACAACGAAACCACCATGATGGACATGACCGCCACGGCGACCATCACTTCGACCAACGTCAGGCCCGCCTGCAGGCGATATCCCCGGAATCGGGCATTTTGTGGGATCCATCTCATATTTTGCGGCCAGCTTTAGGCCAAACCGTGGATGAATCAAGCAGCTTTGCAGCCAGAAACCGGGCTCCCGGAAATTTTTTACCGCCGCCAACCACCTCACGGCCTTCCGAAACCGAATTCGCCCGGCCCAATCCAGCCTATTTCCCCAACAACGCCAGCGCCGCCGCCGCCATCTTCGGCGCGGTCAGGCCGTGGCGTTCGTAGAGCTGTTCGGCGAGATACGCGCTCTGGCCGAATTCGCCGGGGATGCCCAGCGATTTCATGCTGTGCGCGATGCCCGCGTTCGAGAGCGCGTGCGAAACCTGCGCGCCCATGCCGCCGATAACTTGGTGGTCTTCGATGGTCACGACCTTGCCGCCGCAAGCCCTCACCGCCGCACCGATGGTGTCGAGGTCCACGCGGTTCACGAACGGGTTGCTGATGACCGTGGCCTTCACGCCCTGCGCCGCGAGCAGCTTGCCGGCTTCGATGGCTTTGTTCACCAACACGCCGCAGCCGATGAGAACGACGTCGCTGCCGGTGGCGAGGACTTGCGCCCTGCCCCACGGAAACTTCGCGCCTTCGATCCACGTCAGCGGATAATTTTCGCGGCCCACGAAGAAGATGTAATTCTCCCCGTCCTTGCCCGCCGCGCGGTCGGCGGCGAAGCGCTGGATGGCCTCATACATCAACGCCTCTGCCTCGTCCGAGCAACTCGGCGCGATCACGCAGGTGTGCGGGATTGCCGAGAGCGCGGCGAAATACGTCGTTGCCTGATGGCTCGCGCCGTCCGCCGCATCCTGAAACCCAACGTGCGAGAATAGCGCGATGACCGGCGCTTGCGAAAGCGCAGCCATCGTGAGCGGCAAATTTCCTTTCGTCACACCGAACTGCCCGAAGGTGTCTACGATGGGAATAAAGCCCGCCTTCGACAACCCGGCGGCGGTGCTGACCATGTTCGCCTCGGCGATGCCGACCTCGATCCAGCGGTCGGGGCAACTCTTGTGAAAGACGCTGATCCCGGTCGAGCCCTGCACATCGGACGAAATGGAGAACACCGGCAAACCTTCCATTGCCGCGCGAATCGCGGCCTTGCCGAGACCAGCCTGCACCTTGTCCGTCTTCGGCTTCGCGGGCGCGGGCGTGCCGGCAGCGGCGGCGGCATCGGCCTTCGCTTTCTTCGCGGCTTCTTTGGTTTCCCAATCAGTACGCAAGGCCTTCGCCCACCCGGCAAACTCGGCGGGGGTCGTACCGCCCCAGATTTCATCCACGAACTCGATGATCTTCTCGCCGTTCGCCAGCGGGAAGCCGTGCCCGCCGGACGCACTCTCCATCGTGGCTTTCACGCCATAGCCCTTCACGGTCTTGGCAAGGATGCACACGGGCTTGGTCGGATCGGCCTTCGCGGCGGCGAGGGCCTTTTCGAGCGCGAGATAAACGTCCTGCAAATTATTTCCATTGACGACGGGAATGACATTCCAGCCCAGCCCGCCGATGCTGGCGAACGTGGGATTCATGCTGAACGAATCCTTCGTGATGCGACCCGAGAGCTTGGTGTCGTTGTCGGAGATGATCATCACGAACGGATTCACCTTGCCCTTGGCGGCGAGGCCGGGGATGGCGGCGAAGGCTTCCTTGGCTTCGCCTTCCATGCTCGCGCCGTCGCTGACGACGCAGATGGTGACGCGGTCGCGCTGGGCGAGTTTGTCGCCGATGGCCAAACCTTGCGCCTGCGGGAGCGACGAACCGAGCGGGCCGTTGCTCAAGAGCACGCCCTCGGGATTCAAGTGCGATTCGCCGTGGCCGGTGAGCTTGCTGGCGATGCTGCGAAAACCTTTCAGCGTGTCCAGCGTCATGCCGTCGAAGCCATAAAGCGCGCGCAGGGCGTAAACACCGTTCTCCGCGTGGCCGGCGTCGTTGACGAAGTTGAACGCCTCGTGCCACGGCCGTCCCTGGATGGCGAACATCACGCCGTGAATCGCGGACATGATCTCCGCAAACGCCGCCGGGCCGCCCCAATGGCACGCCGCGCCGCCGTTGACGGCGTGAACATCCATCAGTGCGACGGCCGCGCGGCTGGCGCGCGGGTCGGCGAGGGTGATGGCTGCACCGGCAGCGTTCTTCACCGTCGTAGAATATTTCAGCGCGACGGTCGGCGTGGGTGCGAGTTTGGATTTGAGTTGGAGCGGCGCGAGTGCGGGCGCTTCGACAGGTTTCACCACGGAGGTATCAGCAGCCATAAAATAAATTAAATTGAGCCGAGAATCTAAAACGGCGCGGTGAAATTGGAAGGATTAAATATAGCTACAGACTCCATTGCTCAACCGCGGCAGGCTACGGCTGCGCCTGCGCCGCCGCCGCCACCGCCGCCACCAGTCCGGGATGCGGCTGGCCACCCAATTCGCGACACCGCTGCAAATCGGCCTGCGCCCGGGCGAATTGTTTCTGCTCGAACCACGCGGCGGCGCGGTTGTTGTAATAGAGCGGCGCGGCGGGGTTCAGTTTTATCGCACGGTCGTAGTCGGCTACAGCTTGCTCGGGTTCGCCCCGGCGGCTATGCACATTGCCGCGATTGTTGAACGCGTCGGCGAAAGCCGGATTCGCCCGCAGTGCGGCGGAGCAATCGGCGAGTGCAGCGTCGAGGTTGCCCAACTCCATCCAGACGCTCGCGCGATTGTTGAGCGCGCTCGCGTAATCCGGGCGCAACCGCAACGCGGCATTGAAATCCGCCAACGCCCGTGCCGGCTGGCCGAGCCGGAGCAGCGTCGTGCCGCGATTATGGTAAGCGGTGCGATGCGGCCCGACCGCCAGTGCTGCGTCGTAGAGCGCGAGGGAATTTTGCCAGCGCGGCAAGTCGAAGTGCGTCGCCCCCGCGCAGCCGGCGAGGACGACGGCCGTGACCGCCGCCATGATTTTGCGGGACGCGGAAAAGCGTCCCGCCCAATGTTCCAATCCCACCGCGAGCGCAAGAGCAAGACCGACCGATGGAATATAGGCGTAACGATCCGCCACGAAGAAATGCCCGAATTGGACGAAACCGATCACCGGCACGAGCGCGCCCAAGAACCACAGCCAGCCCACGAGCAGCCACGGCTGCCGCCGCATTTGCCACATCGTGATGCCGGTCAAGCCGAGCAGCAGCACGACACCGCCAGCCACCGCCAGCAAAGAAACATCGTGCAGCGGATAAAGCAGCGAACGCGCCGCGGGCCAGAAGATTTTGCCGAGATAGAAACTGTAGTTCTCCACCACCCGGGCGAGCCGCCCGCCGATATCCGGCCCGGTCACCTGCAACGCCTCCGTCGTATCCAAGGCGCTGACGGTGAACCGGTGAAACACCCCCACCGCGAGGAAGAACGGGATTTTCTCCCGCACCAACGGCCAGACCCGCGCCCGCCAGTTCACGGCATTTTCCCCCGCACGGTTCAGTGGCCAGAAATCCAGCAGCAGCAGCACAAACGGAAACGTCGCCATCATGAACTTCGACATCATGCCGCCGAGGAAACAGAGGAACACCAGCGCCCACCGCGCGGCGTTTGACCGCCGGCTATAACCGGCGTAAGCCCACAAGCCTAGCGCCCAAAACAAGGCGAACACCACATCCTTGCGCTCGGCAATCCAGACGACCGATTCGGTGCGGAGCGGGTGCAGCAGAAAAATTCCCGCCACCAGCACGCTCGCCCAATAGCGCCGCAGCAGCAGCACCAGCGCAAAAAACAACGCCACCCCGGCGGCGGTGTGCAGCAGGATGTTGGTGAAGTGATACGAACTCGCCCGCGCCCCAAGCAGTGTGGTGTCCGCCTGATACGAAAGCCACGTCAGCGGCGCCCACGTGCCCACGTCGCGGCTCGTGAACGCATACGCCACGCCCGCCGGACTCAACCCCGCCTGTACCGCCGCATTGTTGTAGACGTAAAGATCATCGTCGTAGTTGAGGAACTCGTAACCGATCGCCGGCGAGAACAGCGCGAACGTCACCACCGCCAGCAGGAGCGCGGTCAGCCGTAAAAATTTCTTCTCAGGCCAGGATGGCAGCGGGGTTTCCATTTCAGACGCACGGAATCTAAACAGTCGCCCGCGCCAACACCAGCCGCGCTTTTCAAATCGCGTGACCCGTCCGCACCAATCCATTACGCTCCGCCCATGAGCCGCGAGCATTTGGACCGATGGTGCGAACGGGGCATTCTTGGCCTCGTCCTCGCGGTGCTGTGCTTCGGCCCGCTCGCCACCGGCGCGGTGCGCCCGCAGGATTTTCTCGTCCTCCAAGCCCTCACGCTCGGCGCGACATTGCTGTGGGTGCTGCGGCTCTGGCTGAACCCGCGTCCGCAATTCTTCTTCCCCCCGGTCTGCTGGGCGGTGCTGGCGTTCGCCGCCTACGCCATCGCGCGCTACTTCACGGCGGACATCGAATACGTCGCCCGCTTCGAACTCGTCCGCGTGCTGGTCTACGCCCTCCTATTTTTCATCGTGCTGAACAACGTGCGGCCCGAAACCGCGCCGGTCTTTGTCGGCGTGCTCACCTTCCTGGCGATGGCGATCTCGTTCTACGCCGTCTATCAATATCTCACCCACTCGGACCGCGTGTGGACGTTCCGTTCGCCCTACCCCGGCCGCGCCGGCGGCACCTACATCTGCCCGAACCATCTTGCGGGCTTTCTGGAGATGCTGCTGCCGCTCGCGTTCGCCTTCGCGCTGGAGAGCCGCCTGAAACCCGCCGTGAAAATCCTCCTCGGCTACGCCGCGCTCGTGATGGCCGCCGGCATCGTCGTCACGCTGTCGCGCGGCGGCTGGCTCGCGACCGGCGGCGCGCTCGCGGGGTTCTTCGCGGTGTTTCTCTGGCGCAGCCGGCTGCGTTGGCCCGCGTTGCTCGGCGCGGTGGCCATTGCGGCCTTGGGGGGAATTATTTTCCTGCAATCTCCCGCCCTGCAACTCCGCGCCAAAAACATCCTCGAACCGAACAAGGAGACGCGCACCTTGAGTAACCTGCGCTTCGAACTCTGGCGGCCCGCCATCCAGATCTGGCGCGACCACTTCTGGTTCGGCGGCGGCCCGGCGCATTTCGACGACCGCTTCCGTGCTTACCGCCCGCAAGGCGTGCAGTTGCGGCCCGAGCACGTCCACAACGACTACCTCGAAACGCTCGCCGACTGGGGCGTGACCGGCGCGGGCATCATCGCGGCGGCGGTGAGCTTGCTCGGCTTCCGCGCGTGGCGGACCTGGCGCGCCGTGCGCCCGCAGACCGAACGCGGCGGCAGTCGCGGGAATAAATCCGCCTTCGTCCTCGGCGCAAGCACGGGGCTGTTCGCGCTGCTGCTGCATTCCGTGGTGGACTTCAACCTGCACGTCCCCGCCAACGCCATCCTCGCCGTCACCCTCATGGCGCTGCTGGCGGGCTACCAGCAATTCGCGTCCGAACGCCATTGGGTCGCGGCGCGGCCCGCGCTGCGCGGCGCGACGACCTTCGCGCTGCTGGCGGCGATGATCTTCCTCGGCGCGCAAGGCTGGCGTTGCGGGCGCGAACTGGGCCATCTGCAACGCGCTGCGCGGGCAGAAGATTTTTCCCCGGCCCAGACGGCGGCGTGGCAAGCGGCATACGCGGTCGAGCCGAACAATTCCGCCACCACCTACGCGCTCGGCGAAGTGCAGCGCATTGCCAGCATGGACGGCAACCCCAACTACGCCGCGCAGGCGCAACAGGCCATCGCGTGGTATGAGCGCGGCATGAAGCTGAATCCCCACGACGGCAACAACTGGCTGCGCCGCGGCATGTGCCGCCACTGGCTGGACCAGCACGCCGCGGCGACAGCGGACTTCGTGCATGCGGAGGCGCTGGACCCGAACAACCATTTCATCGTGGCGCACGTGGGGTGGCATCATGTGCAGACCGGCGACTACGCGGCGGCGCGGGAATATTTTGAGCGCTCCCTCCGGCTGGACTACGTGAACAACCCCATCGCCACGAAATACCTTGAGATCGTGAACCGCCGCCTGCAGGACGCAGCGGCGAGGCCGTAGCAGGCACTCACCAATCCGTCGGCGCGTAGTCCTTGAGAAATTTTCCCCAGAGGTGTTCGCCCGTGTTGATGCCCGCGATGATCGGATCCACGATGCGCGCCGCGCCGTCCACGATGTCCAGCGGCGGATGGAAGCGGTGCTCGGCCACCTTGCGGGCAGCGATCTGCGCGGGGTCTTCGTCCGTCACCCAGCCTGTGTCCACAGCGTTCATGTGAATGCCATCCGCGTGGTAATCCGCGGCGCTGGTGCGCGTCATCATGTTCAGCGCGGCCTTGGCCATGTTGGTGTGCGGATGCCGCGTGGTCTTGAACTTCCGGTAGAACTGCCCCTCCATCGCCGAGACGTTGACGATGTGCTTGTCGCGCTCCGGCGTGCGGAGCATGAGCGGCTTGAGCCG
>JAFMIX010000328.1 GCA_017853785.1 Verrucomicrobiales bacterium | reverse complement strand
CGCGACGTCCGCCTCGCCGATGCCGTAAGCGCGCAGCGGCGGAATCGCCAGATCGGCAACCAACTTCTGCACCCACGCCACGCCCGCGTCCGCTGTGGCGTTGGGATTGCCGGTGAGCAACCGCGCGATTTCATCGTAGCGCCATAGCGCCGAGTTCAGCGGCTCGCGTTCGCGCATCGACCGCAGATTCGCCGTCATCACCTGCGGCAGCAACGCCGCGCACACCGCCCCATGCGGCGCGGGAAACATCCCTCCAATCGGCCCGGCGAAACCATGCACCGCGCCCAACCCCGCGTTCGCCAGCGCCAGCCCACCGTGCAGACTTGCGATGGCCATATCTTCACGCGCCCGCGCGTCGCGATTATTGCAAAAAGCCACCCGCAGCGAGCGCGCCACCCGCTGAATACCTTCCCGGCACAACCCGTCCGTCAGTGGATTCGCGCGCCGGCAGACGTAAGGCTCGATGAGTTGCGTGAGCGCGTCGAGGCCGGTGCTCGCGGTGAGCGCGGGCGGCAGGTCATAAGTGAGTTCCGGGTCCACCACCGCGAGGCGCGGCAGCATCAGCGGACTGCGCAGGCTGACCTTCAACCGTTGTTCCGGCGCCGCCAGCACCGCATTGCGCGTCACCTCCGCGCCCGTGCCCGCCGTCGTCGGAATCGCGATAAACGGCGCGGGCGGCTGCGTCAACGCCTCGCCGCGCCCGATAATCTCGAGGTAATCCCGCAACGCGCCGGCGTTCGTGAGCATCGCGGCGATGGCCTTGCCGGCGTCAATCACGCTGCCGCCGCCGAGGGCAATGACGAAATCGCACCGCTCCGCGCGCGCCAGTGCCACGCCTTGCTCCACCGTGGAAATCTCCGGCTCGCCCGCGACGGCGAACGTCACCGCACCCTGACCGTTCGCTCGCAGCCCGGCCAGCAACGGCTCTGTCCGCTGCGGATTGCGCCCCGTGACCACGAGCGCACGGCTGCCGAACGGCCTGGCATTAGCGGCGACCTGATTGACCGCGCCCGCACCGAAAACGATGCGCATGGCGGTGGCGAATTCGAAATTCATGCTCACCACCCAGCGTCGTCGGGAAACACGTTGCTGAACTTCACGCTGGTACGCGGCGCGGCCATCATCGGTGCCACGGCATCGCGCCAGACGGGATAATGGGGCGTCTCCTTGTGCGCCACCGCCGACGCCGCATCGCGATAGACTTCCACCAGCACGAAGCGCGTGGGGTCGTCGGCCTGTTGCACCGCGTCGAAGCGCGCCACGCCCGGCTCCTGGCGGCTGGCGCGGGCATTGGCGAGCGTGGCGAGCTTGAAGGCTTCGATGCTCTCCGGCTTGACGTGGACGTGAACGTGGACAATCAGCATGCGCGACGGATACGCGATTCCGCGCCAAATCTCAAGCCTGCGGCGGTTTTCCCAGCAGATTTGGCAACTTGGCGCAGATTAGGGATAAAACCATCTGTGTCATCTGCGTTATCTGCGGATAGAACTATCGGATAAATTCCCAGCGGTCGAAGGTCGCGGCCTGGCCGCAAGGTTCGCCGGTCTCGGTGACGAGATTCCACACGGTGGCGCGGGCGATGCGGAAACGGCGGCCGGATTTCGAGATGCGGATACCGGAGTAGTCGTCGATGAAGCCGTGCGCGGTGACGGCGGCGAGGAGGCGGGCGCGTTCGTCGCGTTCCGGCGCTTCGGCGGTGAGACGCGAGGGTGTGCGGGTGAGTTCGGCCCAGGACATCTCCCAGAGCGCGAGCGCGGCGGCGTTGCCGTAGTTCAGGACGGGGTCGGCTTCCGTGCCGTGTGAGACAAGCACGAACGGCGCGTGGAAAAGATTCTTGGCGAGGCCGAGCGAGTTGAAGAGGCCGGGGAGCAATTCGCGCTTGGTGAAACGCCGGTAGCTGCGCGCCAGCAACGCGCTGTGCGCCACCACCGAATCACTTTGCCAGGGATGTTCCATGCGCCGGGCGGCGGTCACTTCGCCTTGAGAAATTCCACCTTCGCGCTCAACTCGGGCGTGAGGAATTTGTCCGGGTTCAGGATCTGCACTTTGATCTGCAAGGTGCCTTTGGCGCGGTTCGCCTCGGGCGCGATTTCGGCGACGGTGCCGGCATAGATCTTCTCCGGGTAAGCCTCGGGGCTGACGCGGCATTTCTGATTCAACGAAACCTTGGCGAGGTCGGCCTCGTTCATATCGATCTCCACCTGCAAATCCTTGGGGTCGGCCACCGCGATGAGCGCCGTGCTCGGGCCGCGCGTGCCGCCGAAACTCTGCGGCGTGACGAGTTCGTTCGGATCCACGAGCTTTTCCAACACCACGCCATCAATCGGCGAGCGGATGGTGCACCATTCGAGATACGTCCGCGCCACGTCCGCTGCGGCAGTGGCCTCGGCAAGGCTGGCGCGGGTGGAATCCACGCGCAACCGGGCGTCATCCACCGCCTGCTGCGATTCGATGTCTCGCTGGGCGAGCTTGCCGACGCGGGCGAAATCCACCTCGGCCTTGGCAAGCGCGGCGCGGGCGTTGGCCAGACGGCCCTGGGCTTCGCGCCAGCGCGCGGCGGCCTCCGCATCGTCCAGCAGAACCACGACCTGGCCGTTGGTTACGGTGTCGCCCTTCTTGACGCCGATCCATTTCGCCATACCCATGAAGCGTGGGCTGATCTCG
>JAFMIX010000046.1 GCA_017853785.1 Verrucomicrobiales bacterium | reverse complement strand
CCGGCCCCGATGACTACGATTTCAGTTTTGATTGTTTCCATTTTTATCCGCAAATCCTATACGATGTTGCCGCCCGACAAAATGAAATATCTCGACCTCACATCGCCCACGCCCGCCGCGAACCTTGCGCTGGACGAGGAATTGCTGGACGCCGCCGAGCGCGGCTACGGCGGCGAGGTGCTGCGCGTGTGGGAATCGCCGACCCCCTTCGTGGTCGTCGGCTACGGGAACAAAATCGAAACCGAGGTGAACGTAGCGGTGTGCGCGCAACGCGGCATCCCGGTGCTGCGCCGCTGTTCCGGCGGCGGCACGGTGGTGCAAGGCCCGGGCTGCTTGAGCTATGCGCTCATTCTGGATATCGCCACCAACCCGGAATTGCGGAATGTCACTGCCGCCAACCGCTTCATAATGGAACGCAACCGCGCGGCGATTCAGTCCGTAGTCAGCAGTCCTCAGTCCTTAGTTGAAGTCCACGGCCACACCGACCTCACCCTTCTATCTCCCAACTCCCAGCTCCCAGCTCCGCTCAAATTCTCGGGCAACGCCCAACGCCGCCGCCGCCGCTTCATCCTTTTTCACGGCACGTTTCTGCTGCACTTCGACCTCGCGCTCATCAGCAAATTACTCCCCCCGCCCTCGCGCCAGCCATGCTACCGCGAATCACGCATTCACGCCGATTTCCTGACCAACTTGGCCTTGCCGGCAGATGTCATCAAAGCCGTGCTGAAGAAGATTTGGGCTGCCGCCTAAAATTTTTTCGTGTCCATTCGTGTCCATTCGTGGTTTAACATCCCCCGCATGAGCCAACTCACCAATCAAGTTGCAGTCGTCACAGGCGCGGGCCGGGGAATCGGTCGCGCCATCGCATTGAAATTCGCCGCTGAAGGCGCGGATGTCGTCTGCGTCTCCCGCACGCAGGAAAATTCCGAGAAGGTCGCCGCCGAAATCCGCGCGCTGGGGCGCAAAGCCTGGGCGCACGCCGTGGACGTGGCCGATGCCGCCGCCGTCACCGCCGCTGCCGAGAAGATTCTCGCCGAGGCCGGCAAGGTGGACATCCTCGTCAACAACGCCGGCGTCACCCGCGACGGCCTGCTCATGCGCATGAGCGACGCCGATTGGGACACCGTGCTGGACACGAACCTCAAGGGCGCGTTCCTCGTTACCAAGGCGTTCGTCCGCGCGTTCATCAAGGCCCGTGCCGGGCGCATCATCAACATCTCGTCGGTCATCGGCCTCATCGGCAATTCGGGACAGTGCAATTACTCCGCGAGCAAGGCGGGCCTCATCGGCTTCACGCAATCCACCGCCCGCGAACTCGCCAGCCGCGGTATCACCGTGAACGCCATCGCGCCCGGCTTCATCGAGACGGACATGACGGCGGAGTTGAATCCGGCGCTGCGCGAAGCTTTGTTGAAGCAGATTCCGCTGAACTGCTTCGGCAGCGCGGAAGACATCGCCGGCGCGGCGCTTTACCTCGCCAGTCCCGCTGCGCGTTACGTCACCGGTCAGGTGCTGACCGTGGACGGCGGCATGGTGATGTAAAGCCTATTGTCAGGAGGGCGGCAGAAAAGTTTGGATTCAAAGCTTGACCCTCCGGCGCACGGACGGTTAGATAACCCCAACCTTAACCGGAAAAAATTATGGCTGATAAATCAATTGAACAACAAGTCAAAGACATCATCGTCGAACAGTTGGGCGTGACCGCCGATCAGGTGACCCCGGAAGCGAAGTTCATCGAAGACCTCGGCGCGGACTCGCTCGACACCGTCGAACTCGTCATGGCGCTCGAGGAAAAGTTTGGCCGCGAAATCCCGGACGAACAGGCCGAGAAGCTCCAGAGCGTCGGCGACGTCATCAAATACATCGAAGAAACCAACAAGTAATCGGCAAGCTCCATTTCGGGGCAGTTTCGGCTGGACACAGCTTGAACTGCCCCGTTTCATTTTCCCATGGCTAGCAACTGGACCGAACGCAGAGTGGTGGTCACCGGCATGGGCGTCGTCACGCCCCTCGGTCACCAACTCGAAACCTTCTGGCAAAACCTCATCACCGGCAAGTGCGGCATCGGGCCGATCACGCACTTCGACGCCGCCGCGTTCGACTGCCGCATCGCCGCGCAGGTGAAGGATTTCGATCCCACCCCCGCGTTCCCGTCGCCCAAAGAAATCCGCCGCACCGACCGCTTCACGCAATTCGGCGTCTACGCCGCGCACCAAGCGCTGCTCGATTCCGGCATGGACTTGAGCAAGGTCAACTGCGATGAAATCGGCGCCTTCATCGGCTCCGGCATCGGCGGCCTCTACACCACCGAAGAGCAGCACAAGATCTTGTTGAACCGCGGCCCCGGCCGGATTTCGCCCTTCATGATCCCCATGCTCATCCTCAACATGGCCTCGGGGATGTTCTCCATGTATTACAAGCTGCGCGGCCCGAATGTCGCCACCTGCTCCGCCTGCGCCACCTCCACCCACGCCCTCGGCGAAGCCTGGCGCACCATCAAGATGGGCGACGCCGTCGCCATCTTCGCCGGCGGCTGCGAAGCCACCATCGTCCCCCTCGGCATCGGCGGCTTCTGCGCCATGAAAGCCATGAGCACCCGCAACGACGACCCCCAGCACGCATCGCGCCCGTTCGATGTGCACCGCGACGGCTTCGTCATGGGCGAAGGCGCGGGCGTCCTCTGCCTCGAAGAACTTGAGCACGCCAAGAAACGCGGCGCGCGCATCTACGCCGAAATCGTCGGCTACGGCAACACCGCCGACGCCAACCACATCACCGCCCCCGCCCCCGAAGGCGAAGGCGCGGCGCGGTGCATGAAGATGGCCCTCCGCAACGCCGGCCTCAACCCCGCCGACATCTCCTACATCAACGCCCACGGTACCTCCACCCCGCAGGGCGACATCTGCGAAACGCAGGCCGTGAAAGCCGTCTTCGGCGACCACGCCCGTAAACTCGCCGTCAGCTCCACCAAGGGCGCGACCGGCCACATGCTCGGTGCTGCCGGCGCGGTGGAAATGACCGCGTGCGTCATGGCGCTTCAGCACAACATCATGCCGCCGACCATCAACCTGCAGAACCCGGACCCGCTCTGCGACCTCGACTACGTGGCGAACACCGCCCGGCAAGCCCCCGTGAACGCCATCGTCAACAACTCCTTCGGCTTCGGCGGCCACAACGCCAGCATCATCGCAAAGAAGTTTGCGGGGTAGCACCCGCGCGTGCCGCGGTTGGCTTTTGGCGTCCAGCCAAAAATCCGGACGAAGACGATGAACTTCCTTCCGCTAATCGAACAGAAGCGCGAAGGCAAAATTCTTGCGCCCGCAGAAATCCAGTCCTTCATCCGCGAATTCACCGCCGGCAAAATCCCCGACTACCAGATGGCCGCCCTGCTCATGGCCATTTACTTTCGCGGCCTGACCACCGCCGAGACCACCGCCCTCACCCTCGCCATGCGCGACTCCGGCGATGTGCTGAAATTCCCGACCGACCCTCGCCCCCTCGTGGACAAACACTCCACCGGTGGCGTCGGCGACAAAGTCTCCCTCCCCCTCGCGCCGCTACTCGCTTGCCTTGGCTTCCGCGTGCCGATGATTTCCGGCCGCGGCCTCGGCATCACCGGCGGCACGCTCGACAAACTCGATTCCATCCCCGGCTTCCAGACTTTGCTGCCCGTCCCGCGCCTCACCGAGCTTGTGCAGGCCATCGGCTGCGTCATGTGCGGCCAAACCGACCGCATGGTGCCCGCCGACAAAAAACTCTACGCCCTCCGCGACGCCACCGGCACCGTCCCCAGCATCCCGCTCATCGTCGCCTCCATCCTTTCCAAGAAACTCGCCGAAAACCTCCACGCCCTCATCCTCGATGTGAAGTTCGGCAGCGCTGCCTTCATGCAAACCCGCGAGCAAGCCCGCGAACTCGCGCAAGCCATGACCGCCCTCGGCAACGAATGCGGCGTGAACACCCGCGCCATCCTTACCGACATGAACACCCCACTCGGTCGCGCCGCCGGCAACTGGCTAGAGGTCAAGGAAAGCGTCGCGTGCCTCAAACCCGGTAGGGCCGACCTGCCGGTCGGCCAGGACGCGCCGCAGCGCGTCCCTCCCGATTTGCGCACCCTCGTCCTCACCTGCGCCGCGCATCTGCTCGTGCAAACCGGCAAGGCCACCTCACTCGACGCCGCCCACCGACAAGCCGCCGCCTGCCTCGACTCCGGCGCGCCGCTCGCCAAGTGGCACGAAATGCTCGTCGCCCAAGGCGCGGACCTCGCCGCCTATGAAAAGAAACTCGCCCGCGACCACACCGCCCCTGCCCTCGTGGAATTGCGGGCCGACCGCACCGGCTGCGTCGCCCGCTGCGATGCCCGCATCCTCGGCGAAGTCATCCGCGACCTCGGCGGCGGACGGCTCACCAAAGAATCCGCCATCAACTATGACTTCGGCGTTGACCAACTCGCCAAGCCCGGCGACTCCGTGCAACCCGACTCCGTCCTCGCCCGCATCCACGCTGCCGACGCCGCCCAAGCCGAAACCGCCCGCACCCGCATCCGCGCTGCGTTCGAGATTTCAGACACCCCACCTCAGCTGCCGCCGCTGATTCAAGAAGTCATCTGACCACGTGCGCCAAAATCAAATGCCATGCGCGGACGAAGCGATTGTTAGCACCCGCCTCTGGCGGGTGATTTTCGACGTCCCGCCGAAAATCTCGTCATCCATTATTTCTCCTCCATCAGTGTTTATCCGTGTCCATCCGTGGTTAAAAATATTTCCTTCGTTCCTTTGTTCCTTTGTTGTTAGATTTCCCGCCACATGAAGTGGACACAAACTCTCGTTCCGACCCTCCGTGAAGCTCCGGCTGACGCGGAAATCCCCTCGCACCAACTCCTGCTCCGCGCTGGCCTCATCCGCAAACTCGCGGGCGGCGTCTACACGTTCCTGCCGCTCGGCCTGCGCACCTTGCGCAAGATCGAGCGCATCATCCGCGAGGAGATGGACCGCGCCGGCGCGCTCGAAGTCGCCATGCCCGCGCTCCAGCCGCCCGAGATTTGGGAAGCCAGCGGCCGCGCCCAGACCGCCGGCGACGTGTTGTTCAAGTTGAAGGACAGCACCGGCCGCCAATGGTTTTTGAGTCCGACCGCCGAGGAAGTCATCACCACCCTCGCCGCGAACGAAATCAATTCCTACCGCCAGCTCCCGAAAAACTTCTACCAAGTCAGCGTGAAGTTCCGCGATGAAATCCGCCCGCGCTTCGGTCTCATGCGCGCCAAGGAATTTATCATGAAGGACGCCTACTCCTTCGACACCACCGACGAAGGCGCGATGGCCAGCTACCAGAAGATGTATGACGCCTACAAGCGCATCTTCGCGCGCTGCGGCCTGCAATCCTTCCCCGTGGAGGCCGACACCGGCGTCATCGGCGGAAGCCACTCGCACGAATTCATGATCCCCGCCGCCACCGGCGAGAACGAAGTCGCCTACTGCGAAGCCTGCGGTTACGCGGCGAACATCGAGAAAGCCACCAGCGGAATTCCCAAGACCGCCGCGCGTGAACTCGGCGCCGCCGTGGAAAAATTTTCCACGCCCGGCGTCGTCTCCATCGAGGCGCTCGCCAAAGAACCCTACAAAGTCGCGGCCAACCGCCAGATCAAGACGCTCGTTTACATCGCCGACAGCAAGCCCGTCATCATCCTTGTCCGCGGCGACGATCAGTTGAACGAAACCAAGCTGATGGCCAAGACCGGCGCGATCGCCGCGCGGCCCGCCACGCCGGAAGAATGTGTCGCCACGCTCGGCGCGAAACCCGGTTCACTCGGTGCGGTGCTTAACGTTCCCGCCGATGTGAAAGTTTACGCGGACGAACGCCTGCGCGGCGCGAACGACATGGCCACCGGCGCGAATGAGGACGGCTTCCATTTGAAGAACGTCTCCATCGAACGCGACATCAAAGTCAGTGAGTGGTTCGACCTTCGCACCGTCAACGCCGGCGAGCCGTGCGGGAAGTGCGCCAAGCCGTTGAAAATCCGGCGCGCCATCGAAGTCGGCCACGTCTTCAAGCTCGGCACGAAATACAGTGCGAAACTCAACGCCACCTTCCTCGACGCCGACGGCGCGCGCAAGCCGTCCGTCATGGGTTGCTACGGAATCGGCGTCACGCGCACCTTGCAGGCCGTCGTCGAGCAGAGCAACGACAAGGACGGCATCGTGTGGCCCATTGCTGTCGCGCCTTACACCGTGTGCATCACGCCGCTGGGCGTCGCGCCCGGCAGCCCGGCGATGACGCTCGCGGAGAAAATTTACACCGAACTCACCGCACGCGGCGTGGACGTCATCCTCGATGACCGCGACGAACGCCCCGGCGTGAAGTTCAAGGACGCGGACCTTGTGGGCTTCCCCATCCGCGTGGCCATCGGCGAAAAAGGCCTGGCCAAGGGCGAGGTGGAGGTCAAGCCGCGCAACGCCCCGTTCCAAGCCGTCAAAGCCGAAGATGCCGTGGAAGCGGTGATGAAGCTGGTGAATGGGTGATTTCGGAATCCGGCTTTGGAGTGGAGCGACATATCCGCACAATCCAAAACCGGACGGCCTTCGCGTCCCTTCCGGCTATGTTCTCCGCCCGCAGCGCCGCGGAATGACACCAAGGATCAACTTAGTGTCCACCCGCGCCTTTCATCCCCACCACGCCGTCAGACTGGCTCAACTTGGACCAGCCGAAGCCGTAAGCCATGATGAGGATGAAGCAGCCCAGCGGCATCCAGAAGCTCGTGGCCATGTCGAATTTGTCGCCGAGCAAGCCCATGAGTTTCGGCATGAGTGCGCCGCCGGTGATGGACATGACGATGAACGCGGCGGCGTTCTTCTTGGCCTGCGAACCGAGGCCGAAGATGCCGAGCGCGAAGATGGTCGGGAACATCAGCGACATGAAGAAGTAGGTCAGGAACACGCCCAGCACGGAGAGCCAGCCGAGCTTGGCGATGACCACTGCGCAGAGGATGATATTCGCCAGCGCGAACAGACCGACCATCTTGTGCGCCGGGGCTTTGCGCATCAGCCACGCGCTGATGAGCCGGCCCGCGAGGAAAAAGCCGAACGCCAGCGAGGAGAGGAAGCCCGCGCCTTTGTCGCTGATGCTCCACACGCCGTCGCGGAAATTTATCTGGCCCGGAAACGCATCGGCCAGCAGGAGGCGGTTGAAACGCAGTCTGGCATTTTCTCCAGCCGGTTTCTCGGCGACGTATGCCTTGGTCTTGTCGCTCAACGCCACCGCGCGGAACCGCTCCGCGTCGTAGAGCGCGGGCTTGCCCTTCTTGGTGTCGAGTTCCTGATGGATGATGCCGTTCAGGTCGTGGACGAGCGCCTTGCGCAACGCGGCTTCGGAGGTCGCGCCGGGGAAGGCTGCGAGCAGCGTTTGCGTTTTCGGGTCAAGCTGGCTATGGATGAAGGACGAGACGGCGCCGGACCTCTTGTTTAGGTGTTCCGCCACAGTGGGCAGATCGGCGATGTCCGCGGCGCCGACCGAGGTGCGGACTTCGATCCAGTGGTTCTTCTCAAACTTACCGCCCGCCCACGACGCGGGGATTTCGGGCACAATGGAAGTGCCGTTGTGCTTGTCCACCGTCATGCTGTTGATGAAGAAACTGAAAATGCCCGCCTGCGCCGCGACGTAGAAAAACTGCGCCAGCGTCGCGCCGGAGAAATGCGGATGCGCCCAGATGCTGTGGGTAGTGACGCGCTTGGCAGCCTTAAGGAGGAACGGCACAGCGACGACGATGAGGGCCAGGTAAATCCACCAATACTTGTCCACGTCCGCTTCCTTGATGCTGCCGCTGACTGCGGGAACGATGGTGTGCAAAATCAGATAGACCGAGAGCGCCAGCGCGCCGACGTTCAGGAGCATCATCAGAAACACGAGTCCGTTGTTCTTCTTCCAACTCACGTTGGTGTTATCGTCGGTGTGGTATTCGTCTTCGACTTTGATGTCCGGCACATAGGCACGAAACACAAGCACCGCGATGATGAGCACCACCACGCCGACGCCGACATACGGGATGAACAATTGCCCGTGCGCGTGCTGCACGCCGCCTTCAGAGTAAAAGTAGGACGCGCCGACCATCGGACCGACAATCCAGCCGACGCCGTTGAACGATTGCGCGAGATTGATGCGCGATGCACCATATTGCTTCGGGCCGAGAACCGTGGTGTAGGGATTGGCGACGGTTTCCAGTACGGTTAGGCCCATGGCGATGACGCACACGCCCAGCAGAAACGCCCAGAACTGTGAGATTTGCGTCGCGGGATAAAACCAGAACGCACCCACCGCGACGAGCATAAGGCCGAAGATGATGCCGTATTTGTAGCCGAGCCGGCGCGTGAGCAGGCCGGCGGGCAGCGCCATCAGCGAGTAACCCATGTAATGCGCAAACTGCACCCAGGCCGACTGCGCCTTGGTGAGTCCCAGCTGATCCTGGAAATGCTTGTCCATCGTATCAATCATCGCGTTGCAGAACCCCCAAAGGAAGAACAAGGACGCGACGAGAAAGAACGTGACGGCAAGGCTCTTGCCGTCAACACCGGTGAACATGCCTAATTTTTTTGGTTGGCTCATAGTGGTTGTGATGGTGCGATTGATTGGATCGAAAGAATTGCTGAATGGTTGGGATCAGATAGGCGTCACGCCTTTTTTCAAAATGATGTTTCCGTATTTGGCCACCTCACCGGTCATCACCACGGCGTAGGCATTTTGCGCCCGCTCATAAAACGCGAAGCGGTCAATCCGCTCCGGAGCTTCCGCCTGCGGAGCGTGGCGGTGGATGGCTTGCAGATAACGCCGCTCCACGGCGCGGTCAAGTTTGTCGCCTGCCACCGCCGCCATCATGACCAGCGGCGGCGCGTAGGCGTCCAACTCGAATAACGGCAGGATGCCGTCGAGCAACTCCGCGACACCCAAGCCGTCGGCGCGCAGCACGCGTTGGTTCATCGTGTGGCCCGGGAAATGCGCGTCGGCGAGGACGATTTCGTCGCCGTGGCCCATCTCGGCGAGGGTCTTCAACAGATCGGGACTGATGCAGGGAGCGATGCCTTTGAGCATAATTTTATCGCACGCGCTTGCCGTAGAGCGGACCAAAGTTTGCGCACGCGCGGAAATCCGCGCCTTCGAGGTCCACCGTGCCGAACGCCGTCCAGGCGCTCGGGCGGAAGACTTTTTCCACGGGGACGTTGTGCATATAGACAGGGATGCGCAGCATGGAGGCAAGCGAAATCAAGTCCGCGCCGATGTGGCCGTAGCTGATGGAGCCGTGGTTCGCGCCCCAGGCGTTCATCACCGAGTACACATCGCGGAATGCGCCCGCGCCGGTGAGGTTCGGGGCGAACCACGTCGTCGGCCACGTCGGATTCGTGCGCTGGTCGAGGGCGTCATGGACATTCTGCGGCAGGTCCACGGTGTAACCCTCGGCGATCTGTAACGCCACGCCCAAGCCTTTGACGAGATTCAACCGGCACATCGTCACCGGCATCCCGCCTCGTGTGAGATAGCGCGTGCTCCAGCCGCCGCCGGGGAAATATTCCGTAATGCTCGGATGCCACGACGTCGCCCCGAGGCACTTTTTTGCCTCAGCAGCGGTGATATCCCAGAAAGGTTTCATCGCCGGCTGGCCGTCAATCTCCTGCTGACCCGTGCCGTCGAGCGTGGCAGGGCCGGAGTTGATGAGATGCAGAATACCGTTCGCGGCGCGCCCGTCGAGCGTGTGACCGGAAACGCGTTTCACGGAATCCGCGCTCCAGTACGTGCGCACGTCGGCGAAAATCTGCGCGGTGTTCGTGAGCAGATAGCCGAGGAGCATGGAAGCGCCGTTGAGACAATCATTTTCCGTCGCCACGATGTAGGGCGCGCGGATGCCGTTCCAGTCAAAGGAGGTGTTGAGGATGGCTTCGAGAAAATCGCCGTTGGGCTGGTAATCCGTCCATTGCCGCTGGCCCTGGAAGCCCGAGGCGATGGCGTTATGCCCCTGCGCTTCCTCGCCGAAGCCGAGTTTGGCGAGCGCGGGATTGCCAACCATGAGGTCGCGGGCGATGAGCGCCATCTTGACGGAAGTCTCCCATTCGCGGTCGAGCTGCTTGCGCGAGCGACGGGTCTTCGGTGAATTGTAGTCCTTGCCTTCGGGGCAATTCTGCTTCACCCACGCCAACGCGCGCTTATATTCAGCCTGGTCGTAAATCCCCTGGTCCATGCGGCGCAGAAATTCCGTCATGTCCACCGTCTCCACGCGCATCCCGAGGTAATCCTCGAAGAGCGGCTGGTCCACGATCGAGCCGGCGATGCCCATCGAAACGCCGCCCATGCCGAGATAGGATTTACCGCGCATCAACGCCACTGCCAGCCCGGCGCGGACGAAGCGGAGGATTTTTTCCTGCACGTCAGTGGGAATGGACTTATCGCCACCGTCCTGAACATCGCGCCCGTAAATGCCAAACGCGGGAAGGCCCTTCTGTGTTTGCCCCGCCAGCACCGCCGCGAGGTAGACCGCGCCGGGGCGCTCGGTGCCATTGAAACCCCACACCGCCTTCGGCACGGAGGCGTCCATATCCATCGTCTCGCTGCCGTAACACCAGCAAGGGGTGACGGTGAGCGAAACGCCCACGCTTTCGCGCCGGAATTTGTCCGCACACGCCGCGGCTTCAGCCACGCCCCCGATGCAGGTGTCAGCGATGACACATTCCACCGGCTGACCATTCGGATAACGTAGCGTGGAAGAAATCAATTTCGCGGCGGCTTTCGCCTGATCCAGGGTCTGCTTTTCGAGCGATTCGCGGACGCCGCCGAGCCGGCCGTCGATGGTGGGGCGGATGCCGACCTTGGGCATGATGCCGCCGAGGTGGTTGCCGTTGGCAGAGGTTTTCGGGAGCGAGTCGGAGCGTGAAGATTTCATAAGCGTTGTCTAGTTGCGGGTGACGGCTAAACTCTGCCATGCCCCCCCGCCCTGCGGGAGAGAAATGCCTTGGACAGGAAACGGAAACCATTGGACGTAACACAGGTTTCCCCGCTGCGCATGACTCCGCAGTTCAGGACGAATGGGCGGCCCGGTAATCGGTCGGCGAAGTTCCGCATACGCGCGTGAAGGCGCGGGTAAAATAGGCCGCATCCGCAATCCCCACCGCCACCGCCACCTGCTTGACGGACGACGCACTCGTCAGCAGCAGATACTGCGCGCGCTCGATCCGGCGGCGCATCAGGTATTCCAGCGGGCGCACGCCGACAAGTTCCTGAAACCGGTCGGAAAAATACGTCGGGTGCAATTTCGCCACGCGCGCGAGATCGCCGAGCAGAATCGGTTCGTGCATGTGCGCACTGATGAACTCCTGCACCGTCAGGAACAGCCGCGTCGCTCTGGCGTGGACGCCTTCGTGTTCGCGCGCGGACTTGAGGAATGGACTTAGAATTTGAGCAAGCAAGCCGTCACCCTCAAACCAATCCACCGCCGTGATGCCGGCGCCTTGCTGCTCCGCGACCGCGGGCAGCCGCCGGTATTCCTCCCGGGCGGGATCGAAGCACGGCAACTTGCGATTGGGATAAAGCGCCTCCAGCCGGCGAAACTGACCCAGCACACCCGTCGGAGCTGGAAGTTGAAATTCTAAATCCACCAGCGAGAGCACGTCCACCCCCGTCGGCAGCCGCGAGACGAAGTGCAGATGATAATGGTCGAGCCGCCGGGAACAGGAGCAGTCGTGCGCCGTGAACGGCGGCACGAGATGCAGTTGTCCCGGCGCGAGTCTGAATTCCCGGCCATGATGCCGCACGACCCCGGAGCCATCGAGTATGAGCCAGAGCCGGGAAAAAGGACTAATCACGTTCCGGAAATTCCACCAGCGCCC
>JAFMIX010000045.1 GCA_017853785.1 Verrucomicrobiales bacterium | reverse complement strand
CAGGCGACAGGGAACCCCGTGAGAGTCGGGGACGGTTGCGCCACTGTAACGGAATACAAACTCCCACAGCCACTGGTCTGAGACCGGGAAGGCGGGAGCGAGGACAAGTCCGAAGTCAGGATACCGATCTGGTTGGGCTCGTCGGGTTGTAGCGGCGGTCTGGGACCGCCGATTGCAGCCAACTTCTCCGCAAAGAGAAGGATGAGGCCAGCCCGTCAATCTGTTTTTGGCGGGACTCGTAGAATGCCTTCATTCCCCGTTTTGCCGGAGTCTGGAGGCATTGTTGTTTTCAGACTGCGCGCTGGTCTCTCAATCGTAAAACCGTCCCGCGTTCGTTCGCGGGCAAATTGAAAGATCAGTCCATGCTCAAAATCCGTTTATCCGTTCTGGCGCTCGCCAGCCTGCTCGCCGTTCAACCTGTCTCCGCGCTCACCATCGCCGAGAATTTCGCCACCGACCCCGCCGCGCGCGGTTGGGCGGTCTTCGGCGACACGAACCTGTTCGCGTGGAACGCCACCAACCAGAACCTCGCCGTCACTTGGGATTCCTCCAAGCCGAACAGTTATTTCCATCACCCGCTCGGGATGACGGTGACTAGCGCGAGCAACTTCATGTTAAGCGTGGACTTCACCTTGCAGAACATCGCCACCGGCATCAACCCCGATAAACCGTATACTTTTCAAATCGCCATCGGCCTGCATCACCACGCGACGGCGACCGAAAGCGGCTTTGTCATTGGCTCCGGCTACCAGGCGCCGAATCTCGTCGAACTAAACTATTTTCCCGATGCCGGGCAGGGCGCGTCCGTGACCACGCTGATGATTTCGAGCGCGAACGAATTCGACTACGTCTCCACCGATCCGCTGGAACTCGTGCCCGGGGCGCATTACCAGGCGGTGCTTGTCTACACGGCCGCCGACCAGACCTTGCGCACTACCCTCGCCAGCAACGGCATCCCCATCGGTCCGATCAATGAAAACAGACATAACCCCGACCTCGGCGACTTTGCCGTGGATACCATCGCCATCGCCAGCTACAACGAAGAAGGTCAGGATACGAACGAATACGGCGGCATAGTCTATGCCGGTTCGATCCTGGCCCACGGGACGGTGAACAAAATTGCCTTCGCCTCGCCGCTGCCGGTGGATAAAATTTCCGCGCCCGCTCCCGGCGCGGTTCAATTCACCGGTGTCACCGATTGGAACTACGTGCTCGAACGCACTGTGGATCTGCGGAATTGGATTCCTGTCACCGCGCCGACTCCGGGTAGTGCTGGCCCGTTGACTCTCACCGATACCAATCCGCCCGGCGGCAGCGCTTACTATCGCGTCCGCGCCCAACTCCCGTGAACCCCGCTGCGCCAGCCCCGGATC
Source organism: Verrucomicrobiales bacterium (assembly GCA_017853785.1). GTDB lineage: Bacteria > Verrucomicrobiota > Verrucomicrobiia > Limisphaerales > JAFMIX01 > JAFMIX01. The sequence continues at coordinate 10,528 of JAFMIX010000045.1, read as the reverse complement.
ATTGTCCGCTTTGCGGCGGCCCTAACGATTGCCAGCTTTGCAGCAGCGCGGCCCACAAAGGCCCGTGTTGGTGTGCGAGCGTGGAAATTCCCGCGGCGCTGCTTGCCCGCGTGCCGGAGGCGGCACGGAATCGCGCCTGTATCTGCCGCGATTGCGTGGCGGCGGATACGGAAAGCGATACTTATCTGGAGGACGGGCGGCTGGTGTTCACTGCCGCGTATCTCCGGCGGCGCGGTTACTGTTGCGCCCAGGGTTGTCGGCATTGTCCGTATCCGAAACCGTTGGCGGCGCGGGTGATGAGCGCCTTCACGCTCATTGAACTGCTGGTGGTCATCGCCATCATCGGAATTCTCGCCGCGCTGCTGCTGCCCGCGCTCGCCCGCAGCAAGGAATCCGCCCAGCGCATCAAGTGCGCGAGCAACCTCCGCCAACTCGGCCTCGCCACGCAGATGTATTGGGGCGAGAACAACGGCGACTCCTTTCCCTACGTCGTTTCCAATAATTTCAACGGGGGCCAATGGCTGTGGTTCGGCTGGCTGGAAGCGCCTTCCGCCGGCGAAGGCTCCCGGCGGTTCGACCTTTCTCTCGGTGCGTTGCAGCCGTATCTGCAAGGCAGCGCTGTGCGGCTGTGTCCTTCGCCGGTGTGGAGTTCGCCGCAGTTCAAACGCAAGGGCACGGACGTCATCTTCAGCTACGGCGGCAGTTCGGCGGTCTTCGGCGGGCCGCTCGGCAAGCCCATAAACACCAGCCGCATCACGCGCCCGACCCGCACCGCGCTCTTCGCCGACACCGCGCAGGTCAACACGTTTCAAGCCCCGGCGTCCGCGAGCAATCCGATGTTCGAGGAATGGTATGCGGTGGACTACAGCCCCATGCCCAACGCCCATTTCCGCCACGCGCAAAGGGCGAACGTCGTCTTTGCCGACGGCCATGTGGACGCGGAACGACCCCACGCCGGCTCGCTGGATGCGCGCCTGCCCGCGCAGCGCATCGGCCGGTTGCGCCCGGAAATGCTCCTGCTGCCTTGAAGGGAAAGCGCCGCCCGCCCGGTCGCCGAATTGCTTCTTGCCTCGCCAGCCACCGGCGGCAAATAATCCACCCGTGAAGCGTCTCTACTGCCAGGCCTGCGATTGGCTCTTGCTGGCCGGCCTCGCTTGCGCGGCTAGCCTGCCGGCGGTCGAGCCGACCCCGACGCCGACCACCGGGACGAACCTCCCGGGCCAGTTCCGCACCGTCGGGTCCCCGGCTTCGCCCGAAAAGTTCAATCCCGATTCCGGCGTGAAGCCCAGCACCGCACAGCCCGAACTGACGCCCGAGGAAATCCAGAAACTCGCCGCCGATTTCGAGGCGTGGCGACTGCAGTTCACCACGAACGCCCCCGCGCCGCGTCCGCCCGAAGTTTTCAATCCCGACCCCGGCGCCAACCTCAAGCCCGCGCCGCAGAACCCGCCGCCATTTTTCACGAACGAAGTCCCTGCTGCGCCCGCCTTCAACGGCGAGCCGCTGCCGGCGGATTTGCAGTTGCCCCGCAAGGACGTCCGCCGCGCCGAGGTCCTGCCCGCGCCGCCCCCGCCCGCCGGGAATTTTGGCAAAGAGCCGCTGCCGCCGGGGCTGGAATTGCCGTGCGAGAACGCCCGCGCCACCGCGCACATCAAGAAGCAGTGGGAGAACCCGCACTACCCCGGCCACAACGACGGATACAATTTCCCGCCCAACTCCGAGCCGATGACCAACCGCTGGCGCATTGGTTTCGCGCCGTGGAAACGTTACTCGCAAGGCTCGGTCGAGAACCCCTACGAGACGCCGCAGCCGATGCTGTGGCATCCTTACAAGCAGAGCATCCTCAAAGGCGACGCGCCGGTCATCGGGCAGGACATTTTCCTGAATCTCACCGCGAGTTCCATCACCGAGTTTGAGGCGCGGCGCGTGCCCGTGCCAAGCGGCGTGAGCACGGCGGGCGCGGGCAGCGCGGAGTTTTTTGGCGCGAGCGAACAGGAGGCCGTGCAACAGAACTTCGCGTTCCGCGTGGCGCTCTTCAAGGGCGAGACGGTATTCCAGCCCGTGCATTGGGCGATCGAACTCGAACCCGTCTTCAATATCAACTACGTCAACACACGCGAGAATAATCTCATCAACCCCAACCCGCAGCGCGGCACGGACCGCACGGATCGCCACATCGCGTTGCAACAGGCGTTCCTCGAACTCCACCTCGGAGATCTTTCCGAGAACTACGATTTTTGCGCGCTCAAGCTCGGCAATCAGGCGTTCATCTCCGACTTTCGCGGCTTCATCTTCAACGACGTGAATCTCGGCGCGCGCTTCTTCGGCAACTGGGACAACAACCGCTGGCAATACAACCTCGGCGTCTTCCCCATGCGCGAGAAAGACACTAATTCCGACCTCAACACGTTCGACGACCGCGACCAAGTCGTCGTCGTGGCGAATACCTACCGGCAGGATTTCATCTGGAAAGGTTACACGCTCGCCATGAGCCTGCACGCGAACTTCGACGACGGCGACACGCACTACGACCGCAACGGTAACCTCACGCGCCCCGAGCCACTTGGCACGCTCAAGGAACATTCCGTCCACGCCTACTACCTCGGTTGGGCGGGTGACGGCCACATCGGCCGCTGGAATGTGAGCCACGCTTTTTACCAAGTGCTCGGCCACGACGAGTTCAACGGCCTCGCCGGTCGCCCGGTGGACCTCAACGCGCAGATGGCCGCGCTCGAAGTTTCCTACGACCGCGACTGGGTGCGCTACAAGGCGTCGCTCTTCTACGCGTCCGGCGACGGCGACCCGACCGACGGCACGGCCACCGGCTTCGATACGATCCTCGACAACCCGAACTTCACCGGCGGCCCGTTCAGTTGGTATGTGCGGCAAGGCTTCAATCTCGCCGGCACCGGCGTCGGTCTCAAGCCGCGCGCCACGCTCGTGCCGTCCATGCGCTCCAGTAAGGCCGAGGGGCAGGCGAACTTCGTCAACCCCGGCGTGTTTATCGCCGGCCTCGGTATGGAGATCGACGTGACACCCAAGCTGCGCGCGTTTCTAAATGCGAATTACATCCGCCTCGTCGAGACCGCGCCCATCAAGACCGCGCTGCTCACCGACAAGGCCGATCATGAACTCGGCTGGGACTTGAGCCTTGGCATGCAATATCGCCCCGCGCTCACGGACAACATCATCATCTCCGCCGGTTTCGGCGTGCTGATTCCCGGCGCGGGCTACAAGGATATTTACCAGACCGCGACCTCGCCCGTGCCCGGCTACGGCAGCCCGAGCCCGGGGAGTGTTGATGATTTTCTTTACAGCGCCATCGTGGCGGTGACACTCACTTACTGAAATGAATAGAGAAGGCAGAATGAAGCATGAAGAAATCCTGCGGCGGGCATTCGTCGCATTTGTCGCATTCGTCCTATTCTCCAGTCCCGCTCTCGCGGAAGACGCCGGTTTCGGCCCGCCAATTTCCGTCCCGCGCGACCTCACCCCCGCTGCCCCCGAAAAACTCCCCGCGCGCAATTGGGTGGATCAGACCCGCGACGAGGCCTTGCGGAAAAGCCGCGGCTGCCTCGAATGTCACAAGGGCATCGAGAACCACTCCATGCACGTCAGCACGAATGTCGTGCTCGGCTGCACCGATTGCCACGGCGGCAATCCCACGCCCGGCCTTACGCTCAAGAAAGCGCACGTGCTGCCGCAGCATCCCGAGTTCTGGCCGACCTCGGCGAACCCCGCCGACTCCGACGTGCTGCTCAACAAGGAATCGCCCGAGTTCATCCAGTTCATCAATCCCGGCGATTTGCGCGTGGCGGAAAAAACCTGCGGCGTCTGTCACGAAAAGGAATTCCGCAACACCAGCCACAGCATGATGCGTCACGGCGCGATGCTTTGGGGCGCGGCGCTCTACAACAACGGCGCGGTGCCACACAAGAATGCGCGCTACGGTCAGGCTTACGGCCCGCACGGCGAACCGCTCAAGCTCGTGAACCCCTACGTCCCCACCGCCGAGGAGACGCGCACGAATGGCGTACTGCCCTGCCTCGAACCGTTGCCGCGCTTTCCGCTCGCGCAGCCGGGCAACATCCTCCGCATCTTCGAGCGCGGCGGGGAGAAGCAGCTTCAACTCGGCTTGCCCACGCCCAACGAGCCGCCCGGGCGACCGCTGCGCCGCTTGAGCGAGCGCGGCCTCGGCACGTTGAACCGGATTGATCCCGTGTTCCTCAACATTCAAAAAACGCGCCTGCACGATCCGATGCTCGACTTCATGGGCAGCAACAATCATCCCGGCGATTACCGCAGCAGCGGCTGCACCGCGTGCCACGTCGTGTATGCGAACGACCGTTCGCCCACGCACTCGGGCTGGTATTCCAAGTATGGCAACCAAGGCTTGAGCTTCAGCGGCGACCAATCCGGCCTGCGCAAGGACGAGCGCGGCCATCCCATCAAACACGAACTCACCCGCGCCATCCCCACGAGCCAGTGCATGAACTGCCACATGCACCAAGGCAATCTTTTCGTGAATCCGTTCCTCGGCTACACGTGGTGGGATCAGGAGAGCGACGGCGAATTCATGTATCCGCACCCCGCGAATCCTATCGCGGACGACCCGCATTTCGCCGGCAACAAAACCCGTGCGCAAATGACGCAGCAGAAAAACCCGACCGACGAGGAGTTGGTGGACGCCATCCGCCACAATCCCGAAGCCGCCGCCGCGCGTGGCTTGTGGAGCGACTTGGCCTTCCTCGAAAAGTCCGCCGAGCTGAATCCGAAGCTGAAGCATACCCAGTTCGCCGATTATCACGGTCACGGCTGGATGTTCCGCGCCGTGTTCAAGAAGGACAAGCAAGGCAACCTTCGCGAACTCGACGACACCATCATCCCGCACGACGACCCGCAGAAGTGGGCGAAGGCAGTTCACTTGAAAGACGCGCACCTCGCGCACGGCATGCAGTGCGCCGACTGCCACTTCGACACCGACGTCCACGGCAACGGCAACCTCTACGGCGAGCCGCGCGCGGCCACGACCATCGAGTGCATTGACTGCCACGGCACCGTGCGCGCGCGCCCGACGCTTATCACGAGCGGCAACGGCGGCAAGATTGATTTGAACAAGAGCAGCACCTCGTGGGGGCCGAAGTTTTACTGGGAAGGCAACAAGCTGTTCCAACGCTCGACCATGAGCCCCGACCTCGTCTGGGAAGTGCCGCAGACGATCGACACGGTTGACCCCAAGTCGTCGCACTACAACGCGAAGTCCGCCTACGCGAAAACGCTGCGCCGCGACGGCAAGACGTGGGGCGACGTGCCGGAGAAACCCGACTGCAAAGCCGCCCTCGCCCATGACGAGTCGAACATCTCCTGCCAGGTCTGCCACAGTTCGTGGGCGACGAGCTGCTTCGGCTGCCACTTGCCGATGCGCGCGAACCAGAAGGCCGCACTCAACAAGTTCGAGGGCATCACCACGCGCAACTTCACCGGCTACAATCCGCAGGTCGTGCGCGACGACGTCTTCCAGCTCGGAGTGGACGCGACTTACAAGAATCATCGGCTCGCCGTGTTGCGTTCGTCGAGCGCGGTCATCGTTGGCTCACAGAATTCCAACCGCGAATGGATTTATTCGCAACAGCAGACCGTGAGTGCCGAAGGTTACAGCGGTCAGGCTTACAATCCGCACCTGCCGCACACCACCAGCGGCGTCGGGACCACGAAGGGTTGCGCCGATTGCCACATCTCTAAGGACAACGACAACAACGCGTGGCTTGCGTCGCTGCTCGGCTTCGGCACGGGCACGGTGAATTTCTTCGGGCGCTACGCCTATGTCGGCGAGGGCAAGGACGGCCTCGAAGCCGTCGTCTGGACCGAGCAGGAAGAGCCGCAGGCCGCGCTCGGCAGCCATCTGCACAAGCTCGCGTATCCGTCCAACTACGTTCAGCACGTCGAGCAGAACAAAGGCGAACTCAAGCAGGCATATCACCACGACGGCAAAGAAATTTTGGATCTCGTTCAACGCGGCGAATATCTCTATACCGCGAACGGTGCGGACGGCTTCGAGGTGTTCGATGTGGCGAACATCGACCAGAAAGGTTTCAGCGAACGTATCACCAGCGCGCCGGTTTCGCCGCTGGGCCAGCGCACCTATATCCACACCAAATACGCCACGAGCGTCACGCTGCCGAGCACGCTGGGCATCGACCCCACGCGGAATCGTCTGCCCGAGAACGAGGAGCAGCCCATCAGCCTCATCTACGCGTGGGTGTTCGTGACCGACCGCGAGGAAGGTCTCGTCATGAGCACCGTCGCCACGCTCGTGGACGGCAATCCCGCCAACAACTTCCTCGACAAAGACCTCAAGACCATCCGCTATAACCCGGACCGGAAGCTCAAGGGTGCGATGCATTCCTTCATGGCCGGCACGAACCTGTTCGTCGTCGCGGAACGCGGTTTGTTCGTGCTCGGCTTGAGCAACACCGAACTCGCCGAGCCGAAGTTGATTGGGGAGTTGAGCGGCGGCGAATTCAAGAACCCGCGCGCCGTGGGCGTGCAGTTCCGCTACGCTTTCGTGACCGACGACGAAGGCTTCAAGGTCGTGGACATCACCGACCCGGCGAAGCCGAAGCTGATTCCCGGCGCGGTCGTCCCGCTGAAGCACGCACAACGCTTCTACCTCGCGCGCACCTATGCCTACGTGGCCGACGGCGAGGACGGACTTGCATTCATCGATATTTCAAATCCCGAGAAGCCGAAGCTCGAACGCCATTTCACCGCCGACGGAAAACTGAACGACGTCCGCGCCGTCCAAATCGGTTCGATCAACGCCTCCATGTTCGCGCTCGTGGCGGACGGCAAGAACGGCTTGCGCGTGTTGCAGATGATTTCGCCGGAGAACGTGCCCGGCCACATGGGTTTCAGTCCCGCCCCGAACCCGAAGCTCATCGCCACCTACAAGACGCATGGCCCGGCACTGGCGGTGGGCCGCGGCCTCGACCGCGACCGCGTGGTGGACGAGACCGGCAACCAGACCGTGGTCTTTGGCCGGCGCGGCTCACGTCCGTTCCGCCTCGACGAGATGAAGAGGTTCTACCAGCACGCCGACGGCACGCCCTACACCGTGGAAGATGTGGCGGTGAAGAACGGTCAGCTCCAAACCAAGAGCGGCGCAACCTTGCAGCCGACGGCAGAATTCAAGGCCACTACGGAGACTAAGGCTGTGGCACAGCCTTCAAGCGACCGGTTGATGCAGCGGGGAAAATAGAAACAGTTCAGGTGCGGCTGATTTCCTCGATGGCTTTCCGGCAATACCATTTCACCGCGCCGGACATCGGCGGCTGGAGGGTTTCCAGTTCGGCGGCGGTGCACCAGCGGATGTCGTGATGTTCGGCGGCGGCGAGTGTGGTCGTGCCGCTCTTGGGCCGCGCCCAGTAAATCATGCCGATGTGTTCGTGGGTGGCATTGATGCGATGGATGTCGAGAAAGCGCGGGGCGATGAGGGCGCGCGTGCCGGTTTCCGTGGTGGGCGGGCGTTCGCCGAGCAATTCCACGTCGAGTCCGCTTTCCTCCTTGGCCTCGCGCACGGCGGCTTGCTCGGGGTCTTCCTCGAGTTCGATATGGCCGCCGAGCGGCAACCATTTGTCCAGCTTGCGGTGGTGGATGAGCAGCACCTTGCCGTTCGCCACGACGAAGATGGCGACGGTGAAATCAATTTTTTCGTGGATGTGAGGCATGTCCGGAAAACTAACAACAAAGGCTTAGAGGTGCGAAGGAAGAATTTTCCGGCTTTTGGGCTTTGGCGGTCAGGTCGTTTCGCCAATCTCAAAGTTCGTGGGTGGCTGAAGCGTCCGGGTGAATAGGCTTGCTTGAAAATTGGTTTGTCCCCTTCATCGGAAACGCATCCCCGCCGTCAGCCGGTCCAGAACGCAGCGGTGTTCACCCGGATTAAATTGTTGGTGGTCATCGCCGTCATCGTCAGCCAGGCGGCGTTGCTGGTGCCGGCGCTCAATCGCGCAAAAGCCAAAGCCTACGCCATCACCGACCTGAATAATTGCCGGCAGACTATGTTCGCCGTGCATTTGTATTTTGATGGTCATAATCAAATCTTGCCCGACCCCGGCTGGGGCACTGTGGGCTGCAAGGACTGTTGGGCGACCAGTGCCGGCATCGGGCCGCTGGGCAGTCATACGGCTGCCAGCTTTCAAGCAGATTACGATCGGCAGGCGAAGTATCTCTCTCGGGTCAAGCTCCCGCGAGCAGACCCGCCTTGCTTTTTCCGTATCTCAGAAACATCAAGCTTCTGCAATGTCCCCAAGATTCGGTGAACAGTAATTACTATAACCGAGGTCGGTTGATCAGCAGTTATGTTTGGAACGGTGCGGTGGTGGGTTGCGGAAAGACGACTTCGACCGGCCCCCTGAAACTCTCACGGTTCAAGCCATCCAACATCTTACAATGGGAACTCAACGAATTGAACACCTCTGGTGGTCAATGGAATGATCTGGCTAACAAGCCCATGGAAGCGCAAGTCTCATTATCCAAACGTCACGGCAGCGTGGCCCAAGTGGGGAGGTTTGACGGCAGTGCGGGTCGGATTCCAATCGTGGACGTCAACAAAGGGGCTTCCGCTGCCGCAGTAAATGATTTGTGGTGCTACCCCGACAGCGCGAATGGTCATTGAGGTGATTCCATCGGCTAAACAAAAAACCCCGACGGTTCGTCGGGGTTTTTTGTTTGAACCGGGAAAGCCGTTTAGCGCATCCGGTCGAAGGTCTTCTGCAGGATGTCGGCGGGGGAGAGCCCTTTGACTTTTTCCTGCATGGTGGTCTGGATGTTGATTTCCTTGGTGTTCTTGGTCGGCTTTTTCACCTGATAGAAGATGCCGAATTTGCCGGGGAAATCTTCGCCGGCGAGCTTGTAGGCAGCGAGTTCATCGGTCACATCGTGGTCGGCGGGGACGGTCTGGAAGACGCCGCCTTTGCGCGGGTTGCTGGCATCGAACGCGCCTTCATAGAACTCCACGCATTCGCTCAGGCACTCGATGAAGCTGAAGCCGTCGTGGTCCATCGCGGCTTCCATCATCTGCAAGACGTGCGCGGGGTTGGTGTGCGTGGTACGCGCCACAAAGGTCGCCCCGGCAGCGATGGCTTGCTTCATGGGGTTGATCGGATAGTCGAGCGCGCCCCAAGGGTCGGTCTTGCTCTTAAAGCCGAGCGGGGAAGTAGGCGAGGTCTGTTTCTTGGTGAGGCCGTAGACCCAGTTGTCCATCACGCAATAGGTCATCTTGATGTTCTTGCGCGCGGTGTGGTTGAAATGGTTGCCGCCGATGGAGAAGGCGTCGCCGTCGCCGCCGAAGACGAAGACGTGGAGATCGGGGCGCGATAAGGAAATGCCGGAAGCGAACGGCAGCGCGCGGCCATGGATGAAGTGGACGCCGTGGGCCTGCACGAAATACGGGAAGCGGCTGGAGCAGCCGATGCCCGCCACGGTGGTGATCTTCTCATGCACCATCTTGCGCTTTTCGATGAGCTTGAAATAGAGGGCAAGGACGGAGAAGTCGCCGCAGCCGGGGCACCAGGTCGGGTGGTCGGCGGAGACTTCTTTCTTGGTGAGGGGCTTGCGCTCTTCGGCCTGGGACTGGGCCAGCGTGGGCACCAAAATGGGACGAACGGAGGATTCAGCGACAACGTTGCTCATATGGATGAATGAATCAGGGAATTACAGTTTGCGCAGACCGGCGGCGACGGAGGTCTTGGCGCGTTCGAGGATTTCTTTGACTTTGAAAGTGAGGCCGTCGCACTTGTTGAGGCCTTGGATTTTTGGATCGCAATAGCGGGCGCGGAGCAGGGTGCCCAACTGACCGAAGCCATACAGACCTTCGTCGTTCATCTCGACGACGAGGATGTGGTTGAAGCCGGAGAAAATGTTTTCGAGGCCGGGCGGCAACGGATTCAGGTGCTTGATGTGGATGGAAGAGACGCTGTCGCCGGCGGCGCGGGCGCGGTCGACGGCTTCCTTGATCGGGCCCTGCGTGGATCCCCAGCCGACGAGGAGGATGTTGCCTTCGCTCGGTCCGTAGATTTTCGGCGTGGGCAAGGTGGCGGCGAGCGCCTGCAATTTTTTGCGGCGCTTGTTGATCATCAACTGGTGGAGCTTCGGCGAGCCGGTCGGGTGCCCAAGTTCATCGTGTTCCAGCCCGGTCGCGATGGGATACTTGCCGCTCATGATGCGCGTGCCAGGGGCGACGTGATGCGTGATGCCGTCCGGAGCGGAGAGGTCGTAGGGTTTGTGGTCGGCGATGGGCGACAGGTCGGGGGAGATGTCTTGGCAGATTTTCTTCAGGTCAGGCTCGACGAACGCCTCGATGCGCGTGGCGATGGCCTGGTCGCTGACGATGAAGACGGGCACGCTGTATTTGCGGGCGATGTTGACGGCTTCGATGGCGGTGTAGAAGCAATCTTCGACGCTGGCGGGGGCGATGACGACGCGGGGGGAGTCGCCGTGGCCGCCGAAGACGGCGATGTTCAGGTCGGAC
>JAFMIX010000327.1 GCA_017853785.1 Verrucomicrobiales bacterium | reverse complement strand
CGTTGAACTGACTCATTGCCTTTCCGATTCCCGCGGTCAACCAACATTCGGTTTGGTCAACCGCACGCTCCAAAACTTTTTCCAGCACGGCGGTTTCATCCGCCGCAAACTGCCCGAGCACATGGCCGCTGATTTCGCGCCGCTCGGTCTTCCGCCCGATGCCAATTCGCAACCGCGCAAACTCGCGCGTGCCCAGATGCTGCTCCAGCGACTCCAACCCATGATGCCCGCCACTGCTGCCGCCGGGCCGCAGGCGGATTTCGCCCAACGGCAAATCGGCATCGTCCACGGCCACCAACAACTGTCCGGCTGGCAGCCGGTAAAAATTCATCACTGCTCCCACTGCCGCGCCGCTCAAGTTCATGAACGTCTGCGGCTGGCACAAAATCCTTTCGCCACTCCGGGCGAGGCGGGCTTGGAACTTCCGTTCCGCCTGCCACACCGCCCGCCAACGTTCCGCCAGCTTTTCCGCCAGCATGAAACCGGCGTTGTGCCGCGTCCGGGCGTATTCCTTGCCCGGATTTCCCAGTCCCACGATGAGGTGCAACTGCTCCATGCGCGGAAAAGGGATGGCCGCCGGACCGCAGTCCGGCGGCGGGTAAAACTACTTCTTCTTCTCGGCCGGAGCGGCGGCCTTGGCATCCTTGGCGGCGGGGGCTTTGTCGCCCGCTTTGCCCGAGGCGGCTCCTTCGGCGCCATCTTCCTTCTTTTCCTTGGTCATCTCGACTTCGCCCGGAGCAGCGGCGGCGGCCTCGGCGGCAGCGGCGGCTTCCTGCTCTTCGGTGATCGGAGCGGCGACGGCGAGGACAGAAATGTGCTTGTCACCCAGGACTTCGACGCCAGCCGGGGGCTGGAGGTCGCCGATGTGAATGGCCTGGCCAATCTTCAGGTGGCTGACGTCCACGGTGAGAACCTCGGGGAGGTCCTTGGGCAAGGCGCGCACTTTGACCCGGTGGAGGACGTGCTCGAGGATGCCGCCGTCGGTCTTGACGCCGACAGGTTCGCCGACGCTTTCGACGCTGACCAGGATGGTCACCTTTTCGTTTTCGGCGACTTCATGGAAATCAATGTGCAACACCTGGCCGTTGAGGGCGTGGTGCTGGATTTCCTGCACGAGCGCCAGGCGCTTGGGGCGGGCGTCGTCCTTGACGGTGAGGTCGAGGAGCAGGTTTTCGGAGACGGAATGCTTGATGAGGTTCGTCAGTTCCTTCGAGTCGACCTCGAGGTTCTGGGGCGAGGCGAGTTGCTTGCCGTAGATGACAGCGGGGACGCGGCCGGCGGCACGGAGTTTCTTGACTTCACCGCGGCGGGTCTGCGTGCGCGGAAACGCATTCAAATTAACAGTTTTCATTTTCCAAGTTTATCTTCGGATGGCCGGTTGTTCATCAACTGGTCCGCCCGCCTTTGAACTCAAAGAGCGAATTCACCGACGAATTGCTATGAATCCGTTTGATGGCCTCGCCCAAAAGTCCCGCCACCGACAACGTCGTGATGTTCACGCCGTCAATGGCAGGGCGGCAGACAGTATCAGTTGTTATCAGTTCGTCAATAACCGATTTGCGCAATCTTTCGATGCCGATCTCGCCGAGGATGGCGTGGGAGACGCAGGCGAGGATTTTCTTGGCGCCTTTTTTCTTGAGCAGCTTGGCCGCGGTGGTGAGGGTGCCGGCGGTTTCGGTGAGGTCGTCCACCATGAGGACATTCTTGCCGCGGATCTCGCCGATGATGGCGGTGGACTCGACTTCGGTGGCGCTCTTGCGGCGCTTGGCGACGATGGCGAGGTCGGTATTCAACACCTGCGCGTAAGCATGCGCCATCTTCAAGCCGCCCACATCCGGACTGACGACGACGAGGTTCTCGATATTTTTTTTGCGGAGGTAATCATACATCACCGGCGCGGCGTAGAGGTGGTCCACCGGGATGTCGAAGAAGCCCTGGATCTGCTGGGCGTGCAGGTCCATCGTGAGCACGCGGTTCGCGCCGGCGGCGACGAGGAGGTTGGCGACTAGTTTGGCGGTGATGGGCACGCGCGGCTGGTCTTTGCGATCCTGGCGCGCGTAGCCGTAGAAGGGCAGCACGGCGGTGATGCGCTTGGCGCTGGCGCGGCGCATGGCGTCCATCATGATGAACAGCTCCATCAAATTATGGTTCGTGGGCGGCGAGGTGGATTGGATGATGTAAATGTCCTCGCCGCGCACGTTCTCCTCGACCTTCACGAAGGTCTCGCCGTCGGGGAAGGAGGTGACGGTGCATTGGCCGAGTTCCATGCCGATGGATTGGCAGATGGCTTCGGCCAGCGGCCGGTTGGAAGAACCTGAGAATAATTTCATGTGCGCATAAAACGGACGATTAAGCGGACGATTAAAAAACCGCCGGGTTGCGGCGGGAAATACAATGCGCGGAAACTCTAACAACCGAGCCGCACCGCGCAAGGTGAAACTGGAAAGTTGATGGCCAGGCGGAAGCCGGAGGGGTCAACCACAAAGACACGAAGGCACGAAGGGGGTTGGGGGAGGAGGGAGGGGAGTTGGGAGTTGAGAGAGGCAGAGGCCAATTCAAAATTAAAAATTAAAAGTGAGGGGGGAAATTTTACCGCGAAACACGCGAAACACGCGAACGAGGAGGGAGCAGTTCAAAATGAAAAGTGAGGGGGCAAATTTAACCACAAAGACACGAACG
>JAFMIX010000326.1 GCA_017853785.1 Verrucomicrobiales bacterium | reverse complement strand
TCGAAGCTAAAGCGGCCCGCGAAAGGCGCAAGCGGGGCGGGCAGTCCGCTGCCGAAGCCGCCGAAGACGCGGAACGCCTCCGCCGATGGGAGCTGGCCCACGAGTGGCGCCCGGTGGCAAACGTCGCGCTGTTCGAACGGCACGTTTGCGATAGCTGTGGGCGGCATCAGACGATCTTCCGCCAGCTCATGACACGCCAACAGCATCGCCACCTCCGCGACAGCCAGCGTTGGCAGCAAGCTGATGCCGCCCTTGCAGACCTGCCGAACGAAGTCGTCGTGCAGAAATGGACCTCCCCGATGTGCCCAGCCTGCGCACCGCAAGTCGGCTTCGAATTCCGCAATGTTACGGAGTGGCAAGGTTAGCCAATCCTCCACCCCGTCGCCGCCACTCCACAAGGACAAACCATGATCCCCAGCCGCACCCGCATTGCCTTCCTCTTCCGCCGCTGGTACTGGAACCAGCCCTACTACACCCGGTGGATAGTCAGCCATCTGCCCGGGTGGCTTTTGGCAATCGCCATCGGCCTTTTCTTCGGCATTCTCATTTCTGGAGGTTTCTAGCATGCCCCGCCCACGTAAGATCGACCGCCCGGTCGAAAAAAACATCTCCCTACCTACCTCAACCGTCGCAAGGGTTGAACTGGAATTGTTCAGCGAGCTTGAAGGCAAAGTGCCGTTCGGGGCTTGGCAGAAGTTCCTGGTTGAGCTGATCGATGAGCACTTCGCCAGGAGGGATAGGGAAGCGTTGCTTAAAAAGCAGGAGCCCGAGACATGAACTGCCAAAGATGTGGTCTTCCGATATTTGACGGCGCTGCCGGTTATGCCGGTCCGCAGTGCAAATGCTTTTTCCGTCCACCACAAATCTCAAGCCCGAAAGTTGAGAAGTTGGTTATTCCGGCAACGCTAGTCCCGACGCACCGTTTGCGCTTTGTCGAGAGAGACGGAAAGCGAATTCTGCAACAGGGGTTTGAGGGCGGGCACTGGGTTGATGTGCCATGCGTTAAGGAGGGGTCATGAGCACAAATGACGTGAATGACTGGTTTCTGTCCTTGCCTGTAGAGCGGCAACGGGCGTTGCTCGAAGCTGGGTCGTGGGCGTTGACGAACGCTGCGTGGCAGGCAGCCCGAGCCACGCAGCCCTCAGCGCCAATCAACATGGTACTGCACTGCCCAGCGTGTGGTCAGCAGCACATCGATGCACAAGAATCGATCAACGCAGGGCCTGACGAACGCGGGCGCCGCACGCCATCGGCTGTCACGTGGACGAACCCGCCCCACCGTTCGCACCTCTGCGCGGGCTGCGGCCACATCTGGCGGCCCGCTGACGTTCCCACCAACGGCGTGAAGGAGGTGAAGACGAAGAGCAAGAACGATTCGCCGATTGCGCAGCCCTCCGCGCCGACCGTGCCGCAAGGTTGGCAAGAACTGCTCGAAGCGCTGGCCTATGGCCCACAGCATCCCGGATACATCACAGGCGTTCCGATGTCGATGTGGGCCGAGTTCGCCCGCGAAATGTCGTTGGATGCAAAGCGTTTGCTCGCCCAACAGGAGCCCAAACTATGACCCGCCCAAGCCGCTCTAACTTCCCCACCACTGATGCCGGCGAGATAGCCTTCTGGGCTGCCTACCGCTTGTGGCAATCATACATCGCACTCAGGAGAATCTAATGCCTACCCCCGAACAGCTCAACACCTACCAACACGCCCTGGCCACGCATGACTGGTCTTTTGAATACTCCGATTCCCATTCGGTTTGGGTAAAGGGAAACCAAGAACTCGCGCAGCTCCAGTCCATGCAACCGCAAGTCGATCCGAACTTCGCCATCTGGAACCAGTTCGCTCCGAGCGACTACCAGCGCAAGCCCCGCACACACCTCCAATCCACCTGAGAAAGGTTCCTATGTCCCCCATCCAAGTCGCCGCGACCGGCACACCCGCAACCCTCAACGCAGAGCAATCCGCCGCCCTCGATGCTGTCATGAGCTGGCTCGCCAGCAACGAGCAGTTCTTCGTCCTCTCCGGCTTCGCCGGCACTGGCAAAACCTTCTGCATCCGCGAACTCGTCAACCGCACCAAGGGCCGTTTCGTTTTCACCGCACCCACGAACAAAGCCACAAAGGTTCTCCGCGAATCCGTGACTACAAAAGACTACAAGCCCGAGTGCCGGACAATCTACTCCCTACTCGGCCTACGTCTTGAAGCCTCTGGCGAGGTCAAGGAGCTATCCGCCCCGGAAGATCCGATTGACCTATCCAGCTACAAAGCCGTGATCGTCGATGAAGGGTCAATGGTCAACGAGAACCTCCGCAAGTTCATCCACGAAGCCGCTGACGCCTATGGCGTCAAGTTCCTCTTCATGGGCGACCCTGCGCAGCTCCCACCGGTCGGGGAACTTCGCAGCCCGATTTGGCGAATCGAAACCGGCGCCCGGCTTACCCAGGTCATGCGTCACGACAATCAGATTCTTGAACTAGCCACCCGCCTGCGCAGCGTCGTCGACCACCCTGCACCAAGCTGCAAGCTCCTGGACAACCACTCCGAGCAGGAAGGTGTTTGGAAGTTCTCCGAGCCCGAGTTCGATCGCCAGATCCTAATCGCCGCTGCCCAAGGGGAGTTCTCCAAGCCCAACCGCGCCAAGGCACTCGCTTGGCGGAATGTAACTGTCGACCGGCTGAACGAGCTCATCCGAGACA
>JAFMIX010000325.1 GCA_017853785.1 Verrucomicrobiales bacterium | reverse complement strand
CGGCCCAGCGTGCCGACGTATTGGCCGTCGCGCAGGACGCTGATCTTGTCGCAAAGCCGGAACAGCTCCGGCATGCGATGCGAAACGTAGATCATCGTGATGCCGCGCGTTTTCAATTCTTCGATCAGCTTGAAGAGATTCTGCGCGTCCGGCTCGGCCAGCGAACTGGTGGGTTCATCGAAGACGAGGATCTGGGGGGTTGTCCCCACCGCAGCGGCGATCTGCACCAACTGCTCCTGCGCAGTCGAGAGGTCGCACATGTTCTGCCACACATCCAGGTGAACGCCGATGGCGGCGAGCAGCCTTTCAGCCCGCCGCGCCATCTCCGCGCGGTCCAGCAGAACGCCAAACCGGCGCGGATAGCGGCCGAGCGAGAGATTTTCCGCCACGCTCAGGTCCGGGCAGAAGGCGAGTTCCTGGTGCACCATCGCGACGCCGGCGCGCATCGCGTCCCTGGGCGAATGGAACTCATGCCGCGTCCCGGCGATGCGCATCTCGCCCCCCTCGGGCCGGTGGATGCCGGCGAGCACCTTGCCGAGCGTGGATTTGCCCGCGCCGTTCTCGCCCATCAAACCATGACACTCACCCCGTCCAATCCCCAGCGTGACGTCCTTCAGCGCGGTCACGCCGCCGAACGTTTTCGTGATGGCCTGGAACTGGATGAATGATTCAGCCATGCGCTAGCTCTTCTTCAGCCACTGCTCCCAGTGCTTGCCGTATTCGTCCACGTTCTCCTTCGAGACGCGGGTGAGCGGATCAACCACGCGCACGTCAGGCGGGGTCTGGTCCTTCAGAATCTTCTCCAGCAGAATTTCGACGGACTTCGTGCCCCAGCCGTAGCAGTCCTGCCCGAGCAGCACTTCCACGTGCCCGCTGCGCAGGTAGCCCAACTGGGCGGGCAACGAATCCACCGAAGCGACCTTGATCGAACCGGCCGGCCACTTGAGCGCGTCCGTGGTGAACAGCGGCCAGCCGCCGATGAACGCCCAGCCCTGGATGCCAGGATTCGCGTTCTGCGCGGAGAGCACCGCCTCGGCGGCTTTTTCAGGCGTCTCGACGTGATAGAAGACGCCGGGCTCGTTGAGCTTCATGTTGGGATATTTTGCGAGCGCATCTTTCGCGCCGGCGACCCGGTTCTGCAAATTCGGCGCGCTCTGGTTCCCAGCCAGGATGGCGACCGTCCCCTTCCCGCCCATCGCCTTGGCGAGTTCGTCCATGGTCTTTGCGCCGCAGACCTTGTCGTCCGTGCCGTAATAGGCGAAGCGCTTGCTGTTCGGCGCGTCGGAATCGAAGCACACCACGGACACGCCCTTCGCCACGGCCTTGTCAATGGACGGCGTGACCGTGTTCGCCTCGGAACAGGAGATCGCGATGCCATCCACGCCCCGGCGCGTCAACGCCTCGACCGCCTCGGCCTGCTTGGTGGCGTCCTCGTCGTTCGGCGTGCGGATCTCCACCTCGATGTCCACGCCGTATTTCGCGCCAAGTTCCTTGGCGGCGGCCTGCGCACCGGATTGCGCGGCTTGGAACACATCGTTCGCCAGGCTCTTGCCGATGAAACCGATGAGAATCTTGCGTTTGGCAGGTTCACCGCCGGCGGCCGGCTCCGCTTTTTTGGAACAGCCGGCGAGCGCGACGCCCGCGGCGATGAGCAGGGCGGTGACTTGTGTGAGTTTATTGATCGGTGATTTCATGTGTTGTTTTTGGGTTAAAATCAATGGGCAGATTGCCGGGCACGGAGCAAGGCGCTCAGGCGGTCAATGGAAACAGCGACGATGATGGCGAGTCCGATGATGACGAGCCGATATTCCTGCGCGAACCGGAGGATGATGATGCCGTTTTCGATCAGTGCGATGATGAGCGTGCCGAGCAGCGCGCCGATGGCCGTGCCGCGTCCGCCTGAGAGGCTCGCGCCGCCGACCACCGCCGCTGCGATGACGGTCAGCTCGTAGCCCGTGCCCGTGCTGGTGGACGCCGTGCCAAACCGGCCGACGGAAACCATGCCCGCAATGCCCGCCGAAAGTCCGGCGAGCGCGTAGGTGCGGAGCTTGACCCAGTCCACGCCGAGCCCGCTGAACCGCGCCGCCTCCTCGTTGCCGCCCACGGCGTAGGTTTCGCGCCCCGTCACCATCAGCCGCAGGTAGAACCAGCCGAGCGCCACGCACACCAGCATGATGATAAGCGGCATCGGCTGCAGGCCAAAGACCTCGACGCGCATGAAGTCGGTGGTGAACGCGGCGGGCAGACGTTTGCCGGCGGCGGGCAGGGTTTTCTCCGCCGGCAACACATTGGCCAGCCCGCGGAAGATGCTCATCGTGCCCAGCGTGACGATGAACGGATGCAGGTTCAGCCACACCACCAACGCACCGTTGATGAGTCCACAGAGAAGGCCGATGGCCATGGGCACAAGGATCGCGATCGGCAGCACCTGCAACGCCGACGCGTCGGCGGGCAGGTTTTGCAACGCCGCCGCCGTTCCCAACGCCGCCAGCGCCATGACCGCGCCGACCGAGATGTCGATCCCGCCGGTGATGATGACGATGGTCAGCCCGATCGCCATGATCGCGTAGTAGGACA
Source organism: Verrucomicrobiales bacterium (assembly GCA_017853785.1). GTDB lineage: Bacteria > Verrucomicrobiota > Verrucomicrobiia > Limisphaerales > JAFMIX01 > JAFMIX01. Next base: position 121 of record JAFMIX010000325.1, on the reverse strand, counting down.
TCGGCGTGGCGACGCCGTCCACCAAGTTGTCGAAGTTGAGGAAGGTGTTCGGCCGCCCCGGCGCGGCGTCATGCCATCCGTAACCGCTCAAGATCACCCCCAGCAAAACGACCACCAGCGC
>JAFMIX010000324.1 GCA_017853785.1 Verrucomicrobiales bacterium | reverse complement strand
CAGCGCCTCGCTGGCGGCGGCGGCGGTGAAATCGTGCGTCATCTCAATGGTGAGCAGCAGGCGCTGCGGCTGGGCGCGTTCTTCGTCCGGCACACCCACGCGGTAAAAGACTTCGAGGTCGGCGATGGTGATCTTATCCATGAGCGTTCCCGGTGGCCGGGGTTTTTGCGGCGACGGCTTGGAGCAGCACGCGGGTGGGTTCGTTGATGTCCATGCGCAAGGCTTCGGCGATGGTGGCCCAGCGGAATTCGCGGCCTTCGTCGTTCAGCTTCACCGCTGGTTCGCCGGCGACGCGGCAGGTGTAGTTGAGCAGGACAAAATGCGCGTCGCGGTAAAATTCTTTGGAGTGGATGCAGTCCTGCACGAGCACGAACCGGATGCCCGCGATGTCGAGGCCGGTCTCCTCCTTGAGTTCGCGGCGCAAGGCGGCTTCGGAGGTCTCGCCCCATTTGGTCTTGCCGCCGGGGATGCCCCATTTGTTGGACCACTTATGCGTGCGGATCATAAGCACCCGCCCGGCGTCATTGGAAATCAAGCCGCCGACGGTGACGATGGGGAGCACGCTGGTGGGCGCCGTGAGGTTCATGGCGTTGCGCTCAAGAATAGCGCGGAGTTCGCCAAGGTGCTCGACGATGAGGTCGGGTTCGGCGGCACGGAGTTGGGCGAGGCCGTTGTAGCCGGTCAGCACGGCGCAGGAATGAACGCCGCCGTGCTTGGCGGTCTCGATGTCATGTTGCATGTCGCCGATGAAGACGGTTTCATCGGGCTGCAGTTGGTTGGCTTCAAGGATGGATTGGATGAAATGACGTTTATCCACGATGCCGACGTAGGGCTTGTCCAGATATTTGCCGAAACCGGTGGCCGCTTCCTGCACAGCGAAATGTTCCGCGGCGACGGTGCTCAACAGGAAAGTGCGGACGCCGCGCTCGCGGCAGAATTTCAGGAAGGCGTGCGCGTGCGGCAGCGCCACCACGGAATCCTGCTGCTGCCGGAAATGACTGTGAAACCAGACCTCGAGCTGGGGCAGGGGAACGTGCGGCGTGTAGCGGTCGTAAAAGTTGGTGAAGGGTAGGGAGAACTCCGCACGGAATTCTTCGAGCGTAATTTCCTGCCGCTCGGCCTGGGCGAGGACGAAGTTGGTGGCCTTCCAGACTGCGGGGAGGTCGTCCACGAGCGTTCCGGACCAGTCGAAGATGATGTTGCGAATCACAAGCGTAGTGTAGCCGAGTCCGACGGGACGGCAACTTGACACTTGAAACCTGACCCGGGAAACTCCGGCGTGCTGCTGGCTTTTCATAAACCGTTCGGCGTCCTCTCGCAATTCACCGGCGACGGCTCGCCGAACCGCACTCTGGCGGAATTTGGTTTCGCAAAAAATGTCTATCCCATCGGCCGGCTCGATGCGGATTCCGAGGGGCTTTTGCTGCTCAGCGACGAGCCGGAGTTGAACGCCCGCCTGTTGCACCCGCGCCACGCGCATGACCGGGAGTATTGGGCGCAGGTGGAAAAAATTCCCGCGCCGGCCGCGCTGCAACAATTGGCGGCGGGCGTGATGATTCAAGGCCGGAAAACCTTGCCGTGCCGGGTGTGGTTGCTTGACCCGCAACCGCAAATCGCGCCGCGCGACCCACCCATCCGCTATCGCAAGAGCGTGCCGGATTGCTGGATCGGGCTGGAACTGGTGGAAGGCAAAAACCGGCAGGTGCGCCGCATGACGGCGAGCATCGGGCATCCTACGCTGCGGCTGCTGCGGGTGCGGATTGGCCGTTTCTGGCTGGGCGATTTGCCGGCGGGTCAATGGCGGGAATTGGACGGGGCTGCGCGGTTCCGGGTTTTTGAGAACGTCATCCGCCCAATCTGACCGGGCGCGAACTCGGAACTTGCTTGCGGGTCGCGCTCACTCAACCGTGCAAAATATCTTGAAAACCAGAATCATGTTTCTGCTGGCAGGATTGCTGGCTGTCGGGGAAGTTTGGGCCGCAAAATCCGAGGTGCCCGAACCCAATAATCCCAAGGCATCATTTGATTTTTCGCAGGACGCCCCGCCGCCCGCCGAGCCGCTGACGCTTTGGTATCGCCGGCCCGCCACCAAATGGGAGACGGAAGCGCTGCCCGTGGGCAACGGGCGGCTGGCGGCGATGGTCTTCGGCGGGATTGACCGCGAGCGGATCCAGTTCAACGAGGAAACCGTGTGGGACGGTCTCCCCGCTGACCGCACCAACCCGCAGGCGTTGGCGGCGTTGCCGGAAGTGCGGCGCTTGCTCTTCGCCGGCAAAAACGCCGAGGCCACCAAACTCGCCGGCGCCACCATGATGGGCGTGCCGGAGCGCATCAAGTCCTACCAGACGTTGGGCGATCTGGTGCTGGAATTTCCCGCGGCCAGCGCGGTCACCGGTTATCGGCGCGACCTGGATTTGACCACGGGCATCGCGCGGGTGAGCTATGGCGTGGGCGGCGTGCGGTTCACGCGGGAAGTTTTTGTCAGCGCTCCGGATCAGGCCATCGTGGTCCAGCTTCAAGCCGACAAGGGCGGCCGGTTGAATTTCACCGCCACCCTCAAGCGCAACAACGCCACCACGGAGGTGGTTGCGCCTGACCGCCTGATCCTGCGCGGGCAACTTGGCGTGAAATTTGAGGCGCAGTTCCAGGCTCAGGTCAGCGGCGGACGCGTCATCGCAAGGGACGGCACGCTCGTCGTCACC
>JAFMIX010000323.1 GCA_017853785.1 Verrucomicrobiales bacterium | reverse complement strand
GACGTAATCCTGCGGCGTGGTGTGCCGCCAGATCGTGCTGTCCATCGTCGTGAAATCAAGAAAGCCCTCGTCAATGGAAGTGGGCACGAGCATGGGCGAATATTGCTCCAGGATGTGGAACATCTCCGCCGAGAGCCGGCGGTATTCGTCGTAATGCGGCTTGCAGAGGACGCCGCGCGGGCAGAGCCGCCGCGCCTCGAAGCACGCCATACCCGTCTTCACGCCGAACTTCTTCGCCGCGCGGTTGGCGGCGATGACGATGCCGTCGCCGCGCCGTCCGCCGCCGACCCACACGGGCTGGCCTTGCAGCCTCCGGTCCAGCGCGATCTCGCAACTGGCAAAGAAGCTGTCGCCGTCCACATGGAGAATACGGTTGGGCGGTTTCATCGCGCACCTCCGACTTTAGCCTGGCGTCGCCCGCGGCCAAGAAATGAAGTTGAAAATAGTTATTCACATGGACGGCATTTGTCCTACCGGGTTCGCCGGAGCGCCGAGCATTGATCGGCAAGAGGAAGAGGTTGTCTGTTCGGGCCGAGCGATGCTCGGCGCTCCGGTGGTTAGGAGGGCGTTGTAGGTAAAACTAACCGCTGATAGTTATCGCGCAGTCTCGCACTGCTGAACGGCCAGTCCGCTGCCGCGCGGCATAGTTTTGCTTTCACCGGATTGCTTTCGATGTAACGGATGGCCTTTTTCTCCTGCTCGGCGTCGCGCATGAATGTGTCCCAATATTCGCGCTGCCAGAAAGCGCCGCTCCGTCCGAGTATGCGGTTGGCGTGGATTGCTGCGATGGATTTCCAGTTCTGGAGCAGTTTCGCCAGCGGCCAGTCCCAGACGTGAACGAGGATATGGACGTGGTTGGGCATCACACCCCAAGCCAGCAGTTCGTAACGCCGACCGTGGTGAAATCGCAACGCCGCCTCCACGCCGGCGGCAATGCGGGCATCGCGCAGCCAACATTCGCCCCGACCGCGGTCAAGGTAGGATTCCAGTCCTTTCCGCCGTTCGCGGACATCTGCAATCTTGACCAGATGTTCCCACTCGCTCCGCCGGGAGGCTGGCAGCGAATCCGCGAGCCGGAGCGTGACGAACTGCACGAAGCCGGGCTTGTCGCAGTGCGGCAGGTAACCGCGTTGGTGCCAGCCCAGAAAGCCGTTGGACTTGTCGGTCGCGGAAAGCGGCTCGTCCCACTGGTTCTTCGCGTAGACCAGTTCGCGGAGATATTGACGCTTCGTGAGTGGTGGTTGGCTCATAGGAGCGCCGGGCATTGCCCGGCATGGCGGCAGTAAAGCAGCAGATTGTTCTCCGGCCAAGCAATGCTTGGCGCTCCGACGTGTGGCAACGCAACCGGCGTTGAGTTCTGGGCGTGGGACAGCTACTCTGCCGCGTGCAAAAAACAAAATCTGTGAATCTCAAACGCGCGCTCGCCACTGCGGTCGTCGCGGCCAAGGCTTCGGGCGCGCTGATGCGCAAGAACTGGCGTTCGCCCAAGAAGGTCAACGCCGCCAGCCAGTATGATATCAAGCTCGACCTCGATGTGCGTTGCCAGTGGCTTATCGAGAGCAAGCTGCGCGCGGCATTCCCGCACATCAACATGCTCGCCGAGGAAGGCGATTCCGGTGACGTGAATCTGGAATACCGCTGGGTCGTCGACCCGATCGACGGCACGATCAATTTCGCCTACGGCATCCCGCACGCGGGCGTTTGCGTGGCATTGCAGCGGCGGGTGAAGAAAGGTTACGAGACCATCATCGGCGTGATTTACGATCCGTTCGCGGATGAATTGTGGACGGCGGTGAAGGGCGGCCCGGCGCGGCTGAATGGGCGCATCGTGCGCGTCAGCAACCGCCGCAATCTCGGCGAATGTCTCGTGACGACGGGCTTCGCGAAGAGCAAGAAGTCGGTGGATGAGATGATGCCATTCCTCGGCAAGCTCGCCTACAGCGTCCGCAAAGTCCGCATGCTCGGCTCGGCGGCGTTGGCGCTGACTTACGTCGCCACGGGCCGGTTGGATGCCTACATCGAGTCGCGCGTGAGCCTGTGGGACATCGCGGCGGGCGGATTGATCCTCGAGCGCGCCGGCGGGGAATTCTGGCTGCAACCGCTACCCGGTGGCGATAATACCTTCCGCCTCATCGCCAACAACGGGCACATCCGCAAGCCGCTGCAGAAGCTGGGACTGTTTCGGAAGATGGCCGCCTAGCGTTTCCGGACGCGGTAAAACTGCAGTGGATTGCTTAACGCGTTGGTGTTCGTGAAAGCGAATGAGCTGGCGGTGGGGATATTGGTCCAAATGGGCGTCCAGACAGTGGTCAGATTGGTGGTGGTTTCCACGATGTTGGTGCGATAGGCGCGACAGAGCACGGTGAACTGAAGGTCGTTTTCAGTAATTCCGCCGCTGACGATCTTGGGTGGGTTCGTGCCTTCCTTGATGATGGTGAACCAGTCATCCGTCGCACCGGTCTCGCGGAGGAAGACGGCGTCGAGGCGGTTGGATTTGAAATCGAGCACCATCGAACCAAGATTGAGCGCGGAGTAGAACATGGCCGGGTGGTTCAGGCCGGTGGTGGCGCTGGTCTTGCCGGAACTGCCGGCGACGGCGTAGATGGTGCCGCAGTTGCCGATGGGTTTTTCACCGAGGCCGTCGGGTTTGAGATACGCGCCAATACCGTTGGTCTCGCGGCCGCCGCCGGTCTGGATGATGTGCGTG
>JAFMIX010000322.1 GCA_017853785.1 Verrucomicrobiales bacterium | reverse complement strand
ACAAAGCCGTGCCCGGCCAGCGGCTCGCATTGCACGCGTTGAAAAATCAATACGGCCGCAAGGAACTCGTCGCCGACGGCCCGATTTTTAAATCGTACAAGGTCGAGGGCGACAAGGTGATCATCGCGTTTGACAACGCCGGCGGCGGGCTGGTCGTGGCCGAAACCGGCTCGAACGCCCTGGGCAAAGCGCCGGGGGCGACGGGTTTTTCCAACCCCAAAGTGATTCCCGACGGTGCCGCCCAAGTGAAGCTCTTCTATGTGGCCGGCGAAGATCGCGTCTGGCATCAGGCCACGATGAAGATCGCCGGCGAAACCGTCATCGTTTCCGCCCCGGCGGTGAAAGCGCCGCGCGGCGTCGCCTACGGCACGGGCGGAATCGGTTTCCAGCCCAACGTGTACAATCAGGCGCTCCTGCCCATCACGCCGTTCATCTATTACGACAACCAACTCGTCACCAGTAAAAGCTGGCCGGATAAAAATTTGAAGATTGCCGGCGAGCCCGCGGAAGACAGCCCGGTCGGCAAGCTCGCGGAATATCGCAAACTGCCGCTGCTCGCCAATCAGTTCGCCGACAATGCCGTGCTGCAGGCCGACACGCCTTTGACCATCTGGGGCGCGACCACCCTCGGCTGGTTGCCCGAGCCAGCCGGCAAGATGGAAGTGAAGCTGAGCTTCGCGGGCATCGAGAAGACCATTCACGTGCCGCCCGGCCAGCCCGAGTGGCAGGTGGTGTTGCCGCCCATGAAGGCCAGCGTTGAACCGCTCACCCTGAAGGCGACCTACACCATCGCCGGCGAACTCGCGCATGAAAGCATTTGCACCAACATCGTCATCGGCGATGTCTGGTATGTGGCCGCGCCCGCCAATCAGGAAACCGCCGATGCAGTCACCGGCCCGGTCCGCGTGATGATCCGCAACGCCAAGCGCATGACGGCGACGCGCCCGAGCCGGTTCACCGTTTCGACCTCCACTACCGCCGCCGAGGACAACCGCTTTGCCTCCATTTGGCAGAGCCCCAAAGGCGGGCTGGCCGCCGCCCTCGGCAGCCGCATTCAGGCCAAGACCGGCCGGCCGGTGGGCATCATCTACATGAGCGGAAATCCGCTCGAATTGAAGCAGTGGATGACGCCGCGCTCCCTGCAGCAAGTCCCCGGCCTGATCGATGATTACCGGCAACTCATGGCGCTCGAGCCGGGCAATTCCTATTACGATGCGAATGTCCGCCGGTACATCGCCGATTGGAAAAAATATTGGGGCGAATTCATCCCGCAGATGATGGCCACCAAGGCCGTGCCCGATGGCAAACCTTGGGGCAATTATCCAACGCTCGCCAGCGACGTCACCACCGAAGCTTCGCAGGCCTATAACGTCATGGTGTTGCCGTTCAGCCCGGGCGCGTTCAAAGGCATCCTCTTTCTGTGCAGCGAGGCGATGTGCCAGCCGGACAAGGCCGCTGATTTCGGCCCGCAACTGTCCGCGCTGGCAAACGGGTGGAAGGAGCAATTTGGCTCGCCGAACGCGTGGTTCGGCTACACCGTCCCCAGCAAGGAACTGGCGCCGAAACTCACCCAACCTAAGCAGATCAAAGGCGCGAGCGGCGCATACGAAATCAACCACTGGCCGAAGGTGGATGCCAAGGGCAATGTCGACCCCGCCGAATTCGATCAACAGTCGGCGGGCTTGGTCGACGAAGCGCTGCGCAGCGTCTATCACTGACCCCATTGAAAAAAACGAAAGCCATCCGCATTTTTCTGGGACGCCCTGCGCTCCTGCTCTTGGGCGTCTGTGCTGTCGGCTTGCTCAGTGTCCGCCCCGCACTGGCGCGCCGCCCCAACGTGATTCTCATCATGGCTGACGACCTTGGGTATCGCGACCTCGGTTGCTATGGTCATCCCGCCATCCGCACGCCGGTGCTGGACCGGCTCGCTGAAACCGGCATCCGGCTCACCCGGTTCCACTCTGGCGCGACCGTTTGCACGCCGTCGCGTATGGCGCTGATGACCGGAGCGTATCCGGTGCGCGTAGGCTGGAAACAGGGCGTGGCCGGCTACCTGATGGGCATGCACGATGGCTTGAGCCCGGAGGCGCTGACCATCGCGGAGATCTTTAAATCTGAAGGCTACGCTACGGCGATTTCCGGCAAGTGGCATCTGGGCGACCAACCGGACACGCGGCCGCCGAATCAAGGGTTCCAAAGCGCGTATTATCTCACCCACAGCAACAATCAGAGCCGCGATATCTGGCGTGGCGACGAAGTGGTGGAGAGTCCGTTTCAAAACCGCTTGCTCACGGAAAAATTCACCACCGAAGCCATCCGTTTCATCCGCGCCACGGCGGACCGGCCGTTTTTTCTCTATCTGCCTTACACAGCGCCGCATTTTCCCGTGGAGCCGCATCCGGACTGGAAAGGGCATTCGCATTACGGGGACTACGGTGATGTGGTCGAGGAGATGGACAGCCGCATCGGCGTGCTGCTGGCAACGCTCAAGGAATTGAAGCTCGAGCAAGACACGATCGTGGTCTTCACATCCGATAACGGACCGAATCCCGGCCAAGCGTCGGACAGCTTTCCGTTTCGCGGCGAGAAGTGGAGTGCGCTCGAGGGCGGCACCCGCGTGCCGTGTATCGTGAGCTGGCCGGGAGTGATTCACGCGGGGAAGGTCAGCGATAGTCTCGTGAGTGCCATGGATTTTCTGCCCAGCCTGTGC
>JAFMIX010000321.1 GCA_017853785.1 Verrucomicrobiales bacterium | reverse complement strand
AGCCCGGCGACAAAGAGCTGTTCACCATCAAGGTCGGCAAGATCCGCAGCGTGGAATCGCACGGCATGATGTGTTCGCACGAGGAACTCGGCCTCGATCCCGAAGCCATCGGCCACAAGAAAGAAGACGGGCTGCTCATTTTACGGGAGGACGCCAAAGTCGGCCGGCCGTTCGCCGAATATCTCGGCCACAGCGGCAGCGACGTGGTTTACGACCTCGAAGTCACCCCGAACCGGCCTGACTTGAACAGCGTCATCGGCATCGCCCGCGAAATCGCGGCGCTGACGGGCAATCCGCTGCGTGTGCCGGAAATCAAACTCGTAGCCGGCGGCGGCAAGGCGGCGGAACTTGTTTCCGTGCGCATCGAAGACGCGGAAAATTGTCCGCGCTACACCGCGCGCGTCGTCAAAGGCGTGAAGGTCGGCCCAAGCCCGGTATGGTTGCGCGACGCGCTTGAAAAGGTTGGCATCCGCAGCATCAGCAACGTCGTGGACGTGACGAATTACGTCATGCTGGAGATTGGCCAGCCGCTGCACGCGTTCGATTATCACCTCATCGCCAAGGGCGTGGACGGCAAACCGACCATTGTCGTGCGCCGCGCGGCGGCCGGAGAAAAATTTAAGACGCTCGACAATCAGGAGCGACCGCTCACGAACGAGATGTTGCTTATCGCCGACGAGAAAAAGGGCATCGCCCTCGCTGGGGTCATGGGCGGCGCGAACACGGAGATCAACAATTCTACCGTGGACGTGCTCATCGAGAGCGCGTATTTCAAGCCGACGAACATCCGCCGTACGAGCAAGCAGCTCGGCTTGCGCAGCGATTCCAGCTACCGCTTCGAGCGCGGTGCGGACGTGGGCATCTGCGATTGGGCGAGCCGCCGCGCGTGCCAGTTGATTTTGGAAACCGCCGGCGGCCAGTTGGCGGAAGGCGTGCTGGACGTGCAGCCGCAGACTCCGGCGGCGAAGGAAATCACTTTGCAGTTCCACAAGACGGCGGACTTGCTCGGGGTCGCCATTTCGCACGCGGACCAGGTTGCCGCGCTCAACAAGCTCGGGCTGGAAACCGTGGCGCAGCAGCCGGGCGATGGTTCGTTCCGCATTCCCTCGTGGCGCGTGGACTTGAAGCGGCCCGTGGACCTCATCGAGGAAATTGGGCGGCTGCACGGCATTGATAAAATTCCCAGCACGCCGCCGCGCGGGGCGCTGGGCACGAATGCTTTTGATGCGGTTTACGACCAGATTGGCGAAGCGCGGCGCATTCTCGCCGGCCTCGGGTTGAACGAGGCGCAGGGGCAGACGTTGGTTTCGAGTGCGGAATTCGGAATTCGGAGTGCGGAGTCCGTCATGCTCGCAAATCCATTGAGCAGCGACATGGATGTGCTGCGGCCGAGTTTGTTGCCGGGCTTGATTCATTCGCTGCGGCACAACATCAGCCGCAAGAATTATGACGTGGCGTTGTTTGAGGTCGGGCGCGTGTTCACGAACGTGAGTGGCCAGACGAAGGAGAACCGCAACGTCGCCATCGCCATTACCGGCCAGCGCGCGCTGAATTTCTGGAGCGGCGACGACCGCGAGGCGAAATTCGACGCTTATGATTTGAAGGGGTTAGTCGAGGAATTCCTCGAGCAGTTCGGGCTGCGCGGCGCGGCGTTCGGCAAGCGCACCGAAAGTGCCGGGCTCTACCTCGAATCCGCCGCCGTGACGCTCGGGGGCAAGCTGCCGCTCGGCGAACTCGGCCAGTTGCTGCCCATGCTCGCAAAACAGAACGACCTGCGCGACGCGGTTTTCCTCGCCGAGTTCGATCTCGACGCGCTGTTGGCGAAACGGAATCCGGCGAAGTCCTTCAAGGCCTTGCCGCAATTCCCCTCCAGCCGTCGCGATGTGGCCATGCTTGTCCCCGAAGCCACCACGCACGCCGCCGTGCTCGCCGCCGTGCGCCAAGCCAAACCCGCCAACCTCGAAGCCGTGGAGTTGTTCGATGTCTTCCGCGGCAAGCACGTGCCGGCGGGGCAGAAGAGTCTGGCCTACGCCTTCACCTACCGCGCAGCAGACAAGACGCTGAAGGACGCCGACGTGAACTCCGCGCACGAGAAAGTGGTGGTGGCGTTCCAGACGCAATTAGCCGCGACGGTGCGCGGCTAATTTCACAACATTTTTACAATCGTTTGACCTGCCGTTGACATCAGGATTTTGTCAGGACCCGAACCAACTTGCCGACTTATTACATTTTGCAAGTCATTGATTTTAAATGGCGCATCCGGCAGGACTTGAACCTGCAACCATCTGATCCGAAGCGGGTTTCTTATATTTCGCTTATGATGAGCACCTTGCGACTGTGGGTTCAAAGAATCGCAAATCCCCAATGTTTACAGCGTTGCTGCGATGCCTGATTCATTAGCTCAGTTTAACGAATCGTCTGCCAACTTTTAAACGCACTTCGACACTTTTTATACCGCCGTTTGGATTGTCGGATGTTGGCGGAGTTTTATAGAAAGCCTACAGCCCTAGATTTGACCTCAGAGATTACCTCGCTTACGCAGACTTGCCATAATACTGGCTGTGTGGCACACAGCACACGGGTATGAAATCAAAACTCCTTATCAGCATCGTCACGGCTTTTCTGGCGATGGTGGCAAGCAACACGCAAGCGCAAACCTGGGTGGGAACAGACGATTTTTCTTCGGGTCTCTCCACGGCAAATTGGACGA
>JAFMIX010000320.1 GCA_017853785.1 Verrucomicrobiales bacterium | reverse complement strand
CACGCGCTGCACGTGAGTCTGATCTGCGCACCAGTACCAGATGCCCAGAATCGGATAGCCCAGCAGCACACCGAGCCAGGAGAAATCGCTCAAGTGCGGCCTCAAGTCCTCCTTCACACTCACCACCGGGTGCAACATGTGCAACTGATCCGCCGCTACCGCCGCCTTGAACGTCGCCAGATCCGTCACACCCACGCCCGGCAAGGCGCGCAAGCCGAGCACCGTCACCAGCGTCGCGCCGCCGAGCAGCAGGCACACTTGGATGTTTTCCGTCATCACCACCGCCTTCAAACCGCCGAGCGCCGTGTAAATTACAGTGAACAGCGAGAGCACGAGGATGGTCCAGATCATCGGCACGCCGAGGAAACTTTCAAAAACCTTCGCCGCCGCGAACAGGCTGATGCCGATGTGGATCAACAGCGCGCCCAGCAAGCCGATGAACGCCAAGAACGTCCGCGCCGACGGGCAATAACGCCGCTCCATGAACTCCGGCAGTGTGCGCACGCCCGAGTTGATGTAGAACGGCGCGAACAGCAGCGCCAGCAGGATGAGCGTGAAGCACGCCATCCATTCGAAGTTGCCGATGACCAATCCCTCCTTCGCGCCGCCCGCCGCGAGGCCGACGAGGTGGATGGTGGAGATGTTGGAGGTGAACACCGCCGCGCCGACGGTGAACCAGCCCAGCGACTTGTTCGCCAGGAAGTAGGAATCCGTCGAGGCGTGCTTCCGGTAACCGATCCAGATGCCGAACGCGGTGATGCCGATCAGGTAGATCGCGATGACCGCGATATCAATGGGGGATACGTGCATAGTTATTTGGAGTTGGTGATTTCGATTTGGACTTTGAGAGCGTTGGCCTTGTCGTCGGCCTGTTTCATGGCGTCGAGCGACTGCGCGAGCGGGAATAATCCCGTGAGCAACCCTGCAAGTTTCAGCCGGCCCGAAGCGGCCAAACGGATCGCTTCGTCAAAAACATTTCCGTAGCGGAAACTGCCGAGGAACTGGATCTCGCGCACCATGACGTTGTTGGCCGGTAACGGCACGTCTTCCACACCGAGCGTGCCGATCTGGACAATCGTGCCGCCGGGGCGCACCAAGTCGAACGCCGCCCGCAACGCGGGCCGAGCACCGGACGCTTCCAAAATCACGTCGAACCCGTCGCCCGTCAGCGCACCGACCTGCTCGCTCAGATTCTTCGCCGCCGGATCAAGCGCGATATCCGCGCCGAAATCCACGGCCAGTTTGCGGCGCGCAGGAACGATGTCGCTCAACGCCACCGGCACCGCGCCGTAAGCGCGCGCCACCATCGCGGTCAACAAACCGATCGGGCCGCCGCCCATCACGAGAACGTGCTTGCCGGAAACCACGCCCGCGCGCTTCACCGCGTGCAACGCCACCGCCAGCGGCTCCATCATCGCGCCGATACCGTCATCGAGTTCCGGCGGCAGCACGTGGCATTGGTCGGCCCGCACCGTGACATATTCCGCGAATGCGCCGTCCGTGGGCGGCTTGGTGCTGGCGCTGCCGAGCATGATGGTCTTGCGGCAGAGATTGCGGCGGCCGCTGGTGCAATAGGAGCAGAAGCCGCAGGCGCGGGCGGGGTTGACGGTCACGCGCGTGCCGATGGCCGGGGCTTCCACGCCCTCGCCGAGGGCGACGACGTTGGCGGTGAATTCATGGCCGAGGATGAACGGCCGGGTCGGCACGAACGGCCCGCAGTCGCCGTGTGCGAAGTAATGGGAGTCCGAGCCGCAGATGCCCGCGCGCCGGACGCGGAGCAGCACCATGCCGGGGCGCACTTCCGGCCGGGCACAGGATTCCACCCGGATGTTCCGCGCGCCGTGCAAGACGGCGGCCATCATTGTATTGCTCATGTTTTGGTTTTGGCTGCTTAGATACCGTAAAAGTTTGCGCAGTTCCCGCCCAGAATACCATCGCGAATTTGCGGAGTAAACCGCTGCACGTAGTTGGTGACTATCCGGAGCGTGTCCAGGTAGTCGCCGGACAGCGTGCACACCGGCCAGTCCGAGCCGACCATCACGCGCTCCGGACCGAAGGCGGCGAGGACGATGTCGAGATACGGATGAAAATCCTCCGGCCGCCACTGCTGCCATTTCGCCTCGGTGACCAGACCGGAAAGCTTGCAATGCACATTGGGAAATTCCGCCAGCCGCTGAAGGTCTTCCCGCCACGGGGAAACCAAGCCCTCGCGGATGACGGGCTTGGCAATGAGGTCGAGCACGAACGGTTGCTGCGGAAACTCGCGCATTAGTTCCACGGCCACCGGGAGATGCTTTGGGAACAGCAGCAGGTCGTAGGTCAGGCCGAAGTCCGCCAGTTGCGTGATACCGCGGCGGAATTCCGGACGCAGCATGAACTGATCGTCCGGTTCGTCGTGCGCGACGTGCCGCACGCCGCGAAATTTCGGATGCTTGGAAAAGCGCTCCAATTGCCCACGCAACGCCGGCGAGCGCAGGTCCACCCAGCCGACGACGCCCTTGATGAGGTCGTGTTCATCCGCCAACGCCAGCAGCCATTCGGTCTCCTCGAGCATCTGCCGCGCCTGCACAGCGATGGTGCCATCGAAGCCCGCCGCCGCGAGCAGCGGCTGGAGTTCCGCCGGCAGATAATCCCGCCGCAGCACCGCCATCGCATCGGTCATCCAGACCTGATGCGCGGGGTTGTATTTCCAGAAATGCTGGTGCGAATCG
>JAFMIX010000319.1 GCA_017853785.1 Verrucomicrobiales bacterium | reverse complement strand
TTCCACCGCCGGGATTGGAGGCGGGTTACGTTCCCATTGCCACGAGGCAGGAAGCTAAAAAATAAACCCGCATGAAACACCTCACCCCCTTCATTCTGATCGTGTTGTCCGCAATCGCCTCCGCGCCCGCGGCGCCGAAGCCGGTGCGCGTTTTCATTCTCGCTGGACAATCCAATATGGAGGGGCACGGCATTGTTCCCGCCGACCCAAAACGCAATGGTGGCAAAGGCTCGCTTGAGTTCATCGTGAAAGCTGCCGCTACGGCAAAAAAGTTCACGCCGCTCGTGGACGCCGCTGGACAGTGGCGCACGCGCGACGACGTGTGGATTTCCTACCTCGAACGCAAAGGTCCGCTCACCGTGGGTTATGGCGCCCGTCAGGGAATGATCGGGCCTGAACTTGGCTTTGGCTGGGTGATGGGCGAGGCACTCGATGAACCGGTGTTGCTCCTCAAATGCGCTTGGGGCGGCAAGAGTCTCGCGGTGGATTTCCGTCCGCCCAGCGCGGGCCAGCCGCCGTATTCCCTTGGCGAGAAGGGCGATGCTGCGATTGCCGCCGACCCTGGCATTATCGGAAAATATTATCGCGAGACGCTGGCGCTCACGAAGGCCGCGCTGGCGGATATCGAGAACCTCGTGCCCGGCAGCGCCGGCAAGTATGTGCTGGCTGGCTTTGGTTGGCATCAAGGTTGGAACGACCGTATCAACGACAAGTTCAACGCGGAATACGAAACCAACCTGGGTTGCTTCATCCGCGACATTCGCAAAGACCTCGGCGTGCCCGCGCTGCCGTTCGTCATCGCCGAAACCGGCATGACCGGGCCGGAGGAGAAGAACCCGCGCGCGTTGTCGCTGATGAAGGCGCAGGCCGCCGTGGCGGAGCACAAGGGGTTCAGGGGCAACGTCGCGTTCGTGGGCACCAGGGCATTCTGGCGACCTGAAGATCAGTCCCCCAGCAAGCAGGGCTACCATTGGAACTCGAATGCCGAGACCTATTACCTCATCGGCGAGGCGATGGGCGAGGCGATGAAGCGGCTGCTTGCCGCCCAGTGATGTCTTCTCGAATTGACGAAACGATTGTTATGCGAGGCCTCTTCGCCGCCCTCTTGCTCGCGCCGCTGGTCGCGTTGCAAGGCGCCGCCGTACCCAATCCGACCAACAAGCCCAACATTCTCATCCTGCTCGTGGATGACATGGGGTATGGCGATCCCGGTTGCTACAATCTGAAATCCAAAATTGCGACGCCCCACCTCGACCGGCTGGCCCGGGAAGGGATGAGGTTCACCGATGCTCATGCGCCCGGGCCGCTCTGTCATCCCTCGCGCTACGGGCTGATGACCGGACGGTATCCCTTCCGCACCGACATCACACGGTGGCCAACCCAGCCGCTCGTAGAGAAGGGCCAGATGACGCTCGCATCCTTGCTGCGCGAGCAGGGTTACCACACGGCGATGGTGGGCAAATGGCATCTCGGCTTTCATGAAAACGGTTACGACCAGCCGCTGTGGGGCGGGCCGGTGGATTGCGGGTTTGACAGTTTCTTCGGAACTAGAGCCTCCACCGACATCTCGCCTTACTTTTACATTCGCGGCCATCGCGCGGTGATGCCGCCGACCAATCATATTGCCGAACATCACTCGGACGGCTGGGCTGCAACCCAAGGCGAATTCTGGCGGGGCGGCGGCATCGCACCAGACCTGAAGCTGGACGACGTTCTGCCCAGGCTCACGGACGAAGCCTGCACCCTCATCGAGACGCACGCGGGCCGCAAGGCGGAGGCACGCCCGCCGCTGCTGCTGTATCTGGCCCTGACCGCACCGCACACGCCGTGGTTGCCCGCGCCGGATTTTGCGGGAAAAAGCGGCGCCGGGATGTATGGCGATTTCGTAATGATGGTGGACGCACAAATCGGCCGCGTGCTGGCGGCGCTGGATGAGGCGGACATGACGCGGGACACGCTGCTTATTTTTACCTCGGACAATGGGCCGATGTGGTTGCCTGCGGATGTGCAGAGGTTCGGTCACGACGCGGTCGGTGGCTTGCGCGGCATGAAGGGCGACGTCTGGGAAGGCGGCCACCGGATGCCGTTTATCGTGCGCTGGCCGCGCCGGGTGAAAGCGGGAACGGTCAGCGACCAGACGATCTGTTTCACCGATCTGCTCGCGACCTTCGCCGATGTCTGCGGAGTGAAACTTCCTGCCGATGCCGGCCCGGACAGCTTCAGTTTTCTGCCGGTGCTCGAAGGCCGGCAATCTGAAGACGAACCCGTCCGCGGCCCGACCGTGATGCAGGCGGGCAGTTCGTCGGCCATGATGATCCGGGCCGGCGAATGGAAGCTCATCAACCAGCTCGGCTCGGGCGGCTTCTCCAGGCCGGCTTTTATTAAACCAAAAAGCGGCGAGCCCGAGGGACAGCTCTACAATCTTCGCAATGACCGGGCCGAGACAAACAATCTCTACTTGAAGCAACCCGAGATCGTTGCCCGCCTGCAAGCGGAGCTGGATCGCATCGTGAAATCAGGCAGCCGTTGAAAGCCTGAGAGAGCTTGACGGCTTTGCCTCCATGCGATGCTGGTTTGAGGAAATTCTTTGTGATGTTTAGCTATCGCCCGTCCGCTGTTAGCTAACTTGAATTTTGTCTCCGGCAGCGACGCTGAGGGACAAATGGGGGGCGGCGTATTGCCAATCCTTCACCCCCAAGACTTGGGTCGGT
>JAFMIX010000318.1 GCA_017853785.1 Verrucomicrobiales bacterium | reverse complement strand
AATTGAGGTATTGGGAAGTCTGCACCGGCTGCGCCTGCGGCAACGTGGATTTTTCCGCCGCCCGGAATCTCCCGCTGCTGTCCAGTTTGCGGGCGAGGGGTGCTCCCGCCGGCGCGCTGAACTTGGCTGTGTCAGCGAAGGCCAGTTCCGCATTGCTGCGGCTCTTCGACAGCGCTCCGTCATCGGCATCGTTCTGCAAATAGCCCGCCGCCGCTGTCCCCACCGGGCTGGGCTGCGTTTCGGCAGGCGGAGCGGCAGGCAGACGCGGAACCACTTCCTTTGCCGGACCGCTCGCAGCCGCTTCGTAGGTCATGGCTTCCGCCAACTGCGGCGCCGCCGGCGGGGTGGTCGCCGGTGCGGGCGGAGCGACGGGCTTGGGCGCAACTGTGGCCGTCGATCGCAACGCTTCCTCATCGTGGATGCCGCCGGCGCGGGCGGCTTTGGCCAGAGTCAACTCGCGTTTGGGAGTAGCCGCCGCCAACTGCGTGGGGACGCTGTCCGTGCCGGTCTTCGCTCTGACGCCGTCCGTCGGCTGATTTTTTGCATAACCCTCCCCGACATCGCCGCGGCCGGGAATCAGTTTGACCCTCCCGGCGGTCTTGGCCGGCGGCATGCCGAAAAACATGAACCATGTCGCGCCCGCCAAAATCGTCATGGTCAAGGCCACCGACACGAAGCGCAGCCGGAAGCCGGCGAAGATGGGGTTGCGTCCGCCAAGCTCGACCGTCTTCGGCCCGTGCACGCGCTGCACCTCGCCCTGCAACAGCCGGCGCGTGGCCGGGTGCAGCGTGAATTTGCCGCCGAGCGCCGCCCGCCGTTGGGCGGCGGCGGCGCGCAGTTGCTTCTCGATGTCGCGTTCTTCTGCCATGTCGTTCAATGATTGGACGGGGAGGCGTGCGGTTTGCCCCCGGAAAAATTTTCGCGCGCCAACACCTCCAGCCGGTCGAGGCATTTGCTGAGGCGCGAGCTGACGGTCTTCACGTTCAGCCGCAACGTCGCGCTGATCTCCTCGTAGCTCAGGTCGCCGAAATAGCGCAACTGCACGACCTCGCGGCACGGCGCATCCAGCCGCTCCACCGCAGCGCGCACCTGCGCGAAATCCTCGGCCGCGGCAAGCCGGGCGTCTGGCGCGGGCGCGGCGCTCGGCGGGTCGAGCCGCAATCCGGTTTCCGCGTCTTCCGCCTGAAGCGAGAGGGTCGCTTGGCCGCCGCCGCGCTTGGCGGCCCGTTGTTTTTCGCGGAAGTCGCGGGCCTTGTTCGTCGCGATGCGGAAAAGCCAGGTCTGAAACCGGCTCTCGCCGTGGAAGGTCTCGAGGTTGTTGATGACCGCCAGAAAGGTTTCCTGCGAAATCTCCTCCGCGTCCTCGCGCGTGAAGTCTTTGCCGAGCTGGAAGATGAACCGCGTCGCCGGGTCGTAATGCAGGTCAAACAGCTCATCCCACGCCGGCGCCTCGCCGGCGCGGCAGCGGGCGAGCAGGGCTTTTTCTTCGGGCGACGTCACGCGCAGATTTTTAACCGCTTATCGGCGCTAATCAACGCTGATTCTGAATTCGGGCAGGGCGCGAAGGAGTGACGCGCCTGAACGGCGATTTTTGATTAGCGGAGTTCAGCGCCGATTAGCGGTTAAAAATTCCCGGAGCATTCCCGCCGCCGCCCCGTCCAACCTGATATGAAACGCACGCTTTTCCTCGCCACCCTGTTCGCCTGGCTGGCCTCCAGCCTGCCGGCGCTCGCCCTCGGCCTCATCATCGTCCCCGAACCCGGCGACTGGCGCCATCCGCATCCGCCGCGCCCCATGCCGCCCATCTGGCGCGAACCGCCGCACGTCTTTGCGCCGCTGGAGATGACCTCCGCCCGCGTCGCCACGCGCATCAACGACCAGATCGGCACGACGAAAGTGGAGCAGGAATTTTACAATCCCGGCAGCGCGCGGCTCGAAGGCACGTTCCTTTTCCCCGTGCCGGCCGGCGCGCATCTGGACAAGTTCACGATGGAAATCGACGGCAAACCCGTGGAAGCGGAGCTGCTCGCCGCCGCCAAGGCGCGCGGCATCTATGAGGACATCGTTCGGCAGATGCGCGACCCGGCGCTGCTGGAATACGACGGGCGCGACGTCTTCAAGGTGCGCATCTATCCCATCGAGCCGCGCAGCAACAAGCGCATCACGCTCACCTACTCGCAACTGCTCAAGGCCGACGCCGGCCTCGTGAGCTACGCGTTGCCGCTGAACCCGGGAAAATTTTCCGCCGCGCCCATCAAGAGCATCAGCGTGAAGGTGGAACTCGAAACCAAACGCCCGCTCAAAACCATCTACAGCTCCAGCCACGCCGTCGAGATCAAGCGCGACGGTGCGAACAAAGCCGTCGTCGGCTACGAAGCGAGCAACGTGCAGCCAGACGCCGATTTCTCGCTGTGCTTCTCCGCCGAAAAAGACGAGCTGGGCGTGAACCTACTCACGGCGCGCAACGCCGACGAGGAAGGGTTTTTCGTTTTGCTGGCTTCGCCGGGCATGGACGTAAAAAAGCAGCAGATCGCGCCCAAGGACGTGGTGTTCGTGCTCGACACTTCCGGTTCAATGGCGGGCAAGAAGCTCGCGCAGGCCAAGAAGGCATTGCAGTTCTGCGTGGAAAACCTGAACGACAACGACCGCTTCGAGCTGGTGCGGTTCTCCACCGAGGTCGAGCCGCTGTTCGAGAAACTCGTCGCCGCCAACGCCGCCA
>JAFMIX010000317.1 GCA_017853785.1 Verrucomicrobiales bacterium | reverse complement strand
GGCCAGTGTTTTTTGAAAATGCCGCGCCGCCCAAGGCGTCCAGATATTTTCCAAGAGCCATGATTTTTGCCGAGTCAGGCGGCGATGCGGGTATAGTTTGGTCGGTATGGTTGCCACTCGATGTGCAGCCACCTTTAGACCGAAGCGTTCGCTTTGCTCCGGCAGACAACTCCACCAGGATAGTCTCTCCACCGGCCAACCTTTCAGCATCTGCCGCACCACGGCTGGCCCGCCCCCCGAAGCGTTCGGCGGAAATTCAGTCGCGACCAGCAGGCGTGGAAATTCTTGTTTCACGAATTCTTTTTAGCCCCCCGATTCAATCGCCAAAACTTGAAACAGATCAGGGCGTGGTGCAGCGGGCTGGCGAAAGCCATCACTGGATACAGCTTCTGCTCGGCTCGCCATTGGGCGCGCAGGGCCTGAAACGGCCACCGCAGCATCCGGCGGCAGGCCGTGCGTAACGGTTGCCGACGGATTTCTTCCCAAATCGGCGGCCAGGCTTCATCGAGCCAACGCCAGCAAAACAGATCCGTAGGGTTGCCCAGCAAGGAACGCGCGATGCAGGCCCGCCACTGATAGGCCTGTTGGCGCAAAACCAGATTGCACAGACCGTAAGACTTTCGCTGCGGTTGATGGCAGAGCACCAAGTCAAGCGGATCAAAATTTCCATCAGCTACCGGGGTCTGCTCGACCATCCCAAAAAAACGGACGCGCTGCCGGTGAATCAGAAAGTTCCTTCCTGCCGGCCACTTTTGCGACACTTGGCGGCGACCGTTCCACAGCGGCCAGATGCAAGTGTATCCAGAAACATTCGGTGAGGCCTCCGGTTTAATCCGAAAAACTTCAAGCCATTGTTTTAATTCGGTGCTGGGAAATTCGTCGGCATCCAACCGCAAAATCCAGTCGTGCTTGGCTTGTTCCCACGCAAACGGCCAATGAGGTTCCTGCTGGAAAGCGCGCGGCCTTTCAAAAAAACGCCCTCCCGCCTCTTCGACGAATGCCCGCACTCCGCTCGTATCCGGCCCGTCATGCACCACGACCAAATCGTCATAGCATCCCGCCGCGTGCTGGAGCAACCGCGCAAGCAGTTCACTCTCACGATAGACGCAGACCACTAGGGAAATGGAGGGCATGGTTATTGGCTGATGCTTGAAAATATGCGCCAACAAGGACGCGCTTCAGCAATAGAAATCAGCCTTTCGTTTGGCAGGTTTTGGCTTCAATCTCTCGGATCCAAAGACCCATTCCGGTGTAATTCCAAGGGTCGATACCGATGCCACAGCAGGTGAACCCATGCCGGGTGATGAAAGCATTCAGTTCTGCAAACAATGCCCCCCCTTGGTAAGGCCCGGGAACTAGGGTCACTTCCATAAAGACGGCCTTGGTTTTTTTCAGTGTTTCCACCCCTCCCGACAACACCTCCAATTCCGCACCTTGAACATCGATCCACAACAAATCCAGCGCGCTGGTCTGATAGAAGTCATCCATCGGACGCGTTTCCACTTCGAAAAATTCCAGGCTTTTGTCCTGCCATTGATTGAAGGTTGACCACCGATCAATATTCGGCGCCAATAACGAACCGTTGCCCGGCATGGAAAGCTCATAGAACCGCGCCTTACCTTTAGTCCGGGCCAGAGCTACCTCGTGAATGGTCACTTTGGAATCGGCCTGCCACTTCCGGCGCAATTCCGGGATGAACCGCGGCGAAGGCTCGAAACAATCATACGTTGCTAAGGGATAGCTCGCGGCCAAGCGTTCGATTTCGTCCGCAGTATTGGCCCCGACGATAGCAATCCGTTTGATATCTTTGGAATCACAATGCAGATAAAGATGCAAGCGCCGTTCCACCTCCAGTTGGATTGCCTCATAAGCCTTGGGCAACTCCATTTCAGGATGCTCAAAGTATCCGCGTCCCAAACGGCGACGTAACAATTGGGTCACCGGTCGGTAGAACGGCCGCAGCAAATCGTATAAACGTGATTCGAAACTCATAACATTTGGTTAAATTCAATATATGTTCCGCCATTCATGAAACCGCACTCGGTAGTAAAACGGGCGCAAAACCAGTTGTTCAAGAAAAGAGTGACCGAACTGGTGCGCGTCCAAGTATGCAGCGGCAGCCCGAGCTTGGGCAATGTCAGCGGCGGCGAATGGATTGTCCCGCTGTTCCACCGCTGCCCGCAAAGCCGCTTCGAGGCGGGCGAGCGAGATCTCCGGCACGGCTAGGGCGCGGATGTGTTGCCGCGCTGCGGCGCCCAACCGCGTCCGTAAGTCCCCATCGGTGGCGAGCGCGAGGATTTTTTCCGCCATCGCCGGCGGCGTGCTGGCGATGAAACCGCATTCGCCGTGCCGCACCAGTTCAATCTGCGCCTGGTCCTGCCACGGCACGGAGTGCGTGATGACGGGCTTGCCGAGATTCATCGGCTCGGCGATGCCGTAGCCGAAGCTCTCGCCTATCGAAGACGTGTGCAGCACCACGTCCAGCGCGGAGAGCGTGAGCCGCAACTCCTCGGGATCGGAGGTCGCGGGCAGGATGATGAAGCGCCGTGCGTCCGGCGCCGCGCGCAACGCCGCTGCGGCTACCGGCGGCGGCTCGCGCAAGAGCAGTTTGATTCCGGGATTCTGTTTCAGTGCCCGCCGGAATGCGTCCAGCGCGAGATCCGTCCACTTGTTCGGCTCGGGTCGTGAGAGCCGTCCAAACAGCACCTCGTCCGCACCGACTCCCAATCGT
>JAFMIX010000316.1 GCA_017853785.1 Verrucomicrobiales bacterium | reverse complement strand
GCTGGATGAAATGGCTCGCACCGATGAGCATGACGACCTGCCATTTGTTCCACGAGCCGATGTTATCCGTGTGGCGATAGAGCACGCCGATGAAGACGAGTTGCAGGCTGAACCACAGGATTTCGACGGCGATCCAGAGGAGGAAGTTCGCTTTGAAGCCCAGTTCGCGCGCGACGGAATTTTTCCAGAGGGCGGCGTAGATGCCCCAATACCGGGCGAGAGGCGCGGGGCGTGGGGCGTGGGAAAACTCCTCGCCTTGATCCTCGTGCCTGATGCCTTGTGCCTCGGTTTTCATTTCATCCTCCCACTGCCGAGTATTTCCGGATGCCGCGACTCCACATCCAGCGCGCCCAGAAGCACGCCACGAGCACCCAGCAGAATTGCACGAGCAGGCCGTTGGCGAGCGCCGCGCCGGAGATCTTGCCGAGATAGACGCTCACCGGGAAATAGAGTTGATACGGAAACGGCGTGAAGTTCAGCACGTTCAAGATTGCCGGCGGCAGGATGTCGAGCGGGAAGAGGTGTCCGCTGGCAAGGTATTCAAATGCGTAGAGGATGAAGATGAACGTGGAGACTTCCGTGACCCAGAACGCCAGCATCGCCATTGCGAACGACAGGAAAAACTGCAGCAGCGCGGTCTGCACGAGCGCGACGAGGAAGAACGCGAACGTCATCCAATCCGCCGGCCAGACGAAGTTCGCGTGATGCCACGCGATGAACAGCCCCACCGGCAGCAGCGCCACGCTCGCGTAGATGACGCGCCCGGAGCAGAACAGCGAGAGCCGGTAGCCGATGAAGTTGATGGGCTTGAGCAGGAACTGGCTGATGTTGCCGTCCTTGATGTCGGCGGCGATCTGCCAGTCGTCTTCGTATACCGCGGTGAACATGTCCACGATGACGACCATCAGGTAATAGGAGATCATCTGCGCGTGGGTGAAGCCGCCGATGCTGTCGGTGTTCTTGCCGTTGTAGATAGTGTTCCACAGCGAGAGCGACGCCATGAGCGGGATCAGCCCGAACATCGAGCGGAACAGGAAATTCACCCGGTAGGTGAGGTTGTTCTGCAGGCCGATGGCGATGACGTGGCCGTACTTGCGCACGGGTGGAATTTAACCGTCAATCCGCCTCGAGCGCAAAGAAAGATTGCCGAGCGGGGACAGCAAAACTTTTTTTGAACATTTTTCCGAGCCGTTGTCTAACTCCACGAAAAGCGTAATGGGCGCGGCCGGCGTTCGCTGAACTTTTGTCGTATCCCACGCTCCAACCAGAAGTGGCAGACATGATCAAAGTCCAGAACTTGACCAAACATTTCGGCGCGAAACGCGCCGTGGACGACGTTTCCTTCGCCGTCGAACGCGGGGAAGTCCTCGGTTTCCTCGGCCCGAACGGCGCGGGCAAATCCACCACCATGCGGATGATCACCGGCTTCCTGCCGCCCACCACCGGTTCGGTGACCGTCGGCGGCCACGACATCGTGGAGCAGCCCATTGCCGCCAAGCGACTCATCGGCTACCTGCCGGAAAACGCCCCTGCCTACACCGACATGACGGTCTATGGATTCCTGAACTTCGCGGCGGAAATCCGCGGCCTGCGCGGCGATGCCAGGGTCAAAGCGGTTCATCGCGCGGTGGAAATGTGCTTTCTCGAAGGCGTGCTCCATCAGAGCGTGGACACGCTTTCCAAGGGCTACCGCCACCGCACCTGTTTTGCACAATCCATCATCCACAACCCGGACATCCTCATTCTCGATGAGCCGACCGACGGCCTCGACCCGAACCAAAAGCACGAAGTCCGGCAGCTCATCCGCCGCATGGGCGAGAAGAAAGTCATTATTTTCTCCACGCACATTCTGGAGGAAGTGGACGCCGCCTGCTCGCGCGCCATCATCATTGACCAAGGCAAGATCGTTGCCAACGGCACGCCAGCGGAATTGCGCCGCAAGTCCAAATGGGCTGGCGCGGTGACACTCCGCGTGAACGGCGTCGTCGCCGGCGCGGTGGAGGAAAAGCTGAAGCAGATCCGCTCCGCGCAAAACATCACCACCGATTCCACCGGCGCACGGGTGACGGTTACGGTGTTTCCCCGTGTCGCGGGAGACGGCGACCTGACACGCGAGGTGATCGCCGCCACGAGCGGGTGGCAGGTCGAGGAACTGCGCACCGAGGAAGGCCGGTTGGACGAAGTCTTCCGCAGCATCACCCTGCCGGACACGGCGGGGACGGAGGCTAAGCAATGAATTCACTCGGCAACATCAAAACCATCGCCAAACGCGAGCTGATGGCGTATTTCACCTCGCCGGTCGCGTATGTGTTCATCGTGATCTTTCTGTTACTGAACGGATTTTTCACGTTCATGGTCGGCGGATTCTTCGAGCGCGGCGAGGCGTCGCTGGCGAACTCATTCTTCAACTGGCATCCATGGTTCTACCTGTTCCTCGTGCCAGCGGTTGGCATGCGGTTGTGGGCGGACGAGCGCCGCGTCGGCACGCTCGAACTGCTGCTGACCATGCCCATCGCGCCGTGGGAGGCCATTGTCGGTAAGTTTGTCGCGTCGTGGTTGTTCCTCGGCCTCGCGCTGGTGCTGACGTTCCCGGTCGTGCTCACGGTGAACCACCTCGGCAGTCCGGACAACGGCGTCATTTTCGCCGCCTACGTCGGGAGCTGGCTGATGGCGGGGGCGTATCTGGCGGTGAGCTGCATCACGTCGGCCATCACGCGCAGCCAGGTGGTGA
>JAFMIX010000044.1 GCA_017853785.1 Verrucomicrobiales bacterium | reverse complement strand
TCGTCAACGACCTGAACTGGCCGGCGGTCCTCGCCGCCCGCAGGCACGATATGGGCGTGATCATCATCAGCCCGAACGACAAGGGCGGCAAACTCTACACTCCGCCGCCGAAACTTGCGGAGCTTTGCGCTCCGCTCTCGCCGATGCAGTTCAACGACCTCTATTGCCTCGCGCGACCCGAAGTCCACACCTTGAGCTGCGGCGTGGCGAGGCCGCCGGATTTCGACGAACACGTCGCCGCTTTGAAATTCTACGACACAGCGGCGGCGACAATCGCGCCGGTCGAAGGACGGTTACGTGCCGAGATGGAGCGGGTGCTTGGCGCGAACTGGTGCGCGCGCTGGCCAGAGGGGTTGCCCAATTTCAGCGCCATCCCGGGTCAGATCAATGTCTCAGAAATCCTGCGCCTGTGGACCTACGCCAAGTCGCTGGACCTCATAGACTGGGGGAAGATACGCTACAACTTGCTCGGCCAGGGCCACCACTGGTTTCCCGGTGAAACGGCAGTAAAACTGGCAGACTTTGATTTGAAGAGCGCGCTCCGGGCAAGTCCGTTCGCGGCGCAGATTCCCGACATATTACGGGAAGCTCACACATTGCTGCACGAGCAGCCAGTTGAACGGCTGAGAAAATCCTGAAACAAAAAAGCGCGAACCGGAGTTCGCGCTTTAAAGTTGATGGAGGGAGGTTATTTCGCCTTAGGGAGGCTGACGGGCGCGGTGGCGTTCAGCTGGGCGAGAATCTCGTCAGTGATGTCATTATCCCCGTTGTTGTAGATCAGCACGGGGGTGGCGTTGGCGCTGTCAGCGGCGGAATCGAACACGATGCTGAAGCCGGCGGCCTTGGCCTTAGTGTTGATGGCGTTGCGGATCTCACCAAGAATCTTGTCGCGCATCTGCCGCTTCTTTTCATCGAGGGTCGCGGTGGCCTGACGGCGGAAGCCTTCGATGGTCTGCTCGCCTTCCTTGAGTTCGTTCATCTTCGCGTCGGCCAATTTCTTCCGCTTGGCGCGTTCCTCGGCGGAGACGGCCTGATCGTTGGCGGTGGCGACAAGTTTCTGATATTCATCGCGGGACTTGGTCCAGTCCTCGGTGAGGGTCTTGTATTGCTTGTCCATTTCGGCGGCGCGCTCCTTCAGTGCGGCGTCAGCCTCCTTGGTCTTCCAGTAATTATCAAACACCTTGCGCAGGTCAATCGTGGCGGTTTTGCCTTGGGCGAAAGCCGGCGTGCCGGCCAGCGCGAGCAGGACGATTGCAGGGAGGAACGAATAAATCAGCTTCTTCATGGATCTCTTTGTTTGGTTGCTAAAATTCTCGCGTGTAACCGACGCCAAACTGGAATTTGCCGGAGTCACCGGTGTTCTTGTCGTGATTGATCGGGATGCCGTAATCGAGCCGCAGCGGACCGATGGGCAGGTTCAGGCGGAGGCCAATGCCCCAGTTGTCGCTAAAATTGCTGAATTGCATCTTGTAGGAGCCGGATTCCACGTTGCCGATGTCGTAGAAGATGGCAAAGCGCAGCTTGTCAATAATCGGCAGGCTGTATTCCGCCGAACCGAACCAGTAGGTGTTGCCGCCGACGGGTTCAGTGTCCGTGCCAGCCGGCGCGTTGGTGTAGACTGATGGCAGGTTTGTGCCGTTAGCGAGAGTTGCCGTATAATTCGTGTAACTTTCACGCGGGCCGACTCCGCGGTATTCGTAACCGCGCAGCGAATACAGACCGCCCAAGTAGAACCGTTCGTAGAAAGGAATGCCATTGCCACCGAGGCTGTCCATCACCCCGGCGCGCCCGACTAATTCCAAAACGTGCCCCTCGAACGGCCCCTTGATATACCACGCCGACTTCAACTCCACCCGGTAGAACTGCGCGCCACCACCGACAAATTCCGTGGCGAGTTCCGTGCGCTGGCCGCGGTTAGGAAGCATGGTACTGTTGCGCGTGTCATAGGCCAGTGAACCACCGAGACGATACAATAGTTTGTCCCCCTCCCCGGCGATGATGGACGCCGGCGCGTTCGTCGGCACGCTGTTGATGCCTACGTTCTCCACGGTGGCGTTCAGGCTGCCGATGAGGAAGTCGCTGCCGAGCGCCTTGGTCAGACTGACGCGCGCGCCAGTGCGGCTCTCGTCGTAGAGACTGTTGACGCTGTTGAAATCCAACTGCCGGTGGTAGAGATCCACACCCAGGGAGAGCTTGCGGCCTAAGAACCACGGTTCAACGAATGAAATCTCGTAGTCCTGCCGCTTGGTGCCCAGCTGAACGCGCGCCCGGAATTTCTGACCGCCACCGGTGAAGGTAGGTGGGTTGAACAGATCAAAGTTCCCCTGACTGACTTCGGCAAAACCGACGATCGCATCCACGGAGCTGAAGCCGGCACCGAGGCTCATGTTGCCGGTGCTCTTCTCCTCGACATCCACGATGAGGTTTTTCCGGCTCGGAATTTCCGTCGGTTCGGACCGGGTTTCCACATTTTCAAAAAATTGCAGCCCTTCAAGGCGGGAGCGGCTCAACTTCACCCGCGTCATGTCAAACGTCTCGCCGGGGGTGACGGCCAATTCGCGCCGAACGACGCGGTCCTTGGTTTTGGTGTTGCCGCGGATCTCAATCTTTTCCACAAACGACTTCTGCCCTTCCTCGATCTGGAATTCCAAGTCCATCGTGCCGGTGTCAGTGTTGGGCACGCGAATGACCCGGAGGTTACCCGAACTTTGGGTCACGTCGATGAAGCCGATCCGACCGTAAAAATCCTCGACCGATTCGACGTTGCCGGAAAGACCCTTGGGCGTGAAGGTGTCCCCCACGCGCATCTTGAAACCGCGTTGCAATTCTTCCGCCGTCGCCAGCTTGTTGCCCTTGAAGGTCACCGCGCCAAACTTGTAGGGCTTCCCTTCAAAGATGGTGATCCTGATCGCCACGAGGCTGGGCGTGGGATAGGTCAGCTGAATATCTTTGATCTCGAAATCAATGTAGCCATTCTCGCGATAGAACTCGGCCAACTTCTCCTCGCCCTCGACCAGCTTGTCCTGCTTGAACGTCCGCCAGCCGAAAAGATTCCCCAAGATGCCCGGCTTGCGGATTTTCACCAGACTGCGCAGCTTTTTTTCGGGATACGCCGCCGCGCCGACGAATTCGATGGATTCGATCTTAACCTTGGGACTCTCTTCGATCTCAAAGGTCGCCGAACCGGTGCCAGCACTCTCATCAATGCTCACGGCGTATTTGACCTCGGTCTGCGGATAACCGCCGTTAAGGTAGAGCTTCTTGATCTCCTGCGCGTCGGTGAACAGTTTTTGTTCATCCAGCGGCTGGCCAACTTTGGAGGTCACTTTCTTTTCAAGCTTCGCCAGGTTGTATTTGACGTTGCCCTGATACTTGATGCTTGTGAGGCGGGGCTTTCCCTGTACGACGTAGGTGAGCACCACGCCGGCATCGCTGGCGGCGTCCACCACCTGGATGTTGTAGAAGAAGCCGGTGCCGTAAAGGTTCTTCACGTCATCGTCCACGCTGGTGCGGACATACGGGTCGCCAACTTTCACCCGGATGTTGGCGCGGATCAGCTCATCGCTCACCGCCGTCGGACCGACGTGCTTGATATCGATGCGGGCAACCGTGCCGACCGTCTGCGCCGGGGAAGTGCGGGCCAGCGTGAGGAGCACGACGACCAACAACCCGAGGATGCGTAACGATGATTTCATGATTTAATTTTCAATTTGCACGTCTCCGACTTTGGAGGCGCCTTCGAAGCGCGTGTAGGATTTCAGGAACGTCAGATTCACATCGCCCGTCGGTCCGTTGCGCTGTTTGGCGATGAACAATTTGACCGGCAACGCCTCGTTGTCAAAATCCGGCTCGGCGTCCTCCGCATTTTCCTTTGTGTCCTTATACAGCAATCCGACCAGATCGGCGTCCTGCTCGATGGAGCCGGACTCGCGGAGGTCAGACAGCTGCGGCCGGGTTCCCGGCCCCCGCTTCTCCAGTTCGCGGTTTAACTGCGCCAAGACGATCACCGGCACTTTCAATTCTTTTGCCAAGGCTTTGATGCCGTTGGAAATGTCCGCGATCTCTTGCTGTCGGTTCTCGGCACGCCGCGAAGTAGAATGGAGCAACTGCAAATAATCAACCACAAAAAGCTTCACTCCATACTGCTGCACCATGCGCCGCGCCTTGGCCCGCAACTGCAAAATGCTCAAGCCGGGCGTGTCGTCGATGTATAACGGCGCCGCCGCCATTTTGCCCGCCGCGCCCGTCAGTTTCGGGAAATCCCGCTCCGCCAAAAAGCCCTCCCGCACGTTCCGCAGGTTCACCCGGGCGCGCGAACAGAGCATGCGCAGCACCAGCGAGTCCGCCGTCATTTCCAGACTGAACACCCCCACCGGCAACTTCTGCTCCAGCACCACGTGCTCCACGATATTCATCGCCAGCGACGTCTTGCCCATCGAAGGCCGCGCCGCGATCACGATCATTTCCCCGCCGTGCAATCCCGTCGTCATCTTGTCCAGATCCGCGAAGCCGGTCGCCACGCCCGTGATCATCCCCTGCAACTCATGCAACTTCTCGATGTCCGTGATGGCCTTCGCGACCAACCCCTTCATCGTGTTGACCGTGGCCTCCACCCGCGACTCGTTGATGCGCAAAATATCTTTTTCCACCTCGTCCAACAGCGCGTCCACGTCTCCCTCATAATCATAAACCCGCCCCACGACTCCGCTGCAGGTGTGGATCATCTTCCGCAGCAAAAATTTTTCCTGAACAATGTCGAGGTAATAGGCCAAGTTCGCCGCGCTCGGCACAAGGTCCGGCAATCTCGCGAGATATCCAATGCCCCCGACCTGTTCCAAAAGTTGTTTGTCCTTGAGCCGCTGTTGCAGCGTGATGATGTCGATCGCCTGCCGCTGGTCGTACATCTCAATCAACGCATCGTAGATCGTCTGATGCCGCAGATCATAAAACACCTCGCTACCGGTCTTGAATTTCCCGATGCATTCGCCGAGACAGTCATTTGGCGCCAACAACACGCAACCCAGCACCCCCTGCTCCGCCTCCGGCGAGTGCGGCGGCAACCGGTCGATGGTGGTCGGCAGCGCAGACTCAGTCCGCGCCGCTTTTTGCCGCCGCGCTTTTTTAAAATCCGCCGGCGCTCCGCCACCTTCATTTGAAACAGAATCAATCACCCTGCTAGCAGACGAAATTTCCTCCCGCGACGCAACGCGGAATTGTTGGGGAGTTGTTCCCAACCAACTTTCCGCTTTCGGCAGCCGATTTCCCCGTTAATCTTCCCGCCGTGGATGCCTCCGAGAAAACACTCAACCGCGTCGCTCAAGCTCTGCTCGGCTTGCTACTCGTGGGGCTGGCCCTTGTCCTAACCGTGGCGCGCACCACACCAGCGGCGCCGTGGCAACTCGGATTGCTGCTTGGCCTCGCCGTCATCAGCACGCTCGTGTCGCTCGGTCGGGCGCTGCAATTCCAGAATGTCCTCACCGTCGCCGGCCTCTTCACCGGGATTGGCGGCATCGTGCAAGCCGTGGCGGCCGCCACCAGCATCCCGTTCGGCCCGCTCATCTTCACGGACAACCTGGGTGAACGCCTGTTCGACACGCTGCCGTGGACCGCGCCGCTGCTGTGGGTGGTGATCTTGCTGAATTGCCGCGGCGTCGCGCGACTCATCCTCCGCCCGTGGCGTAAGGTGCATGGCTACGGCTACCGCGTCATGGGTCTCACCTGTCTGCTGACCGTGCAGTTCGTTCTCGGACTCGAACCCTTCGCCACGCGCGTACACCGGTTTTGGATCTGGCGCGTCGCGGGCGAACATGCCACTTGGTTCGGCGCACCATGGGTCAACTTCCTCGGCTGGGCGGCCACCGCGATGCTCCTGCTGCTTGCCACGACTCCGTGGCTCATCAACAAACAGCCCGGCAGACGGCGCCCGCCGGATTTCCATCCGCTCCTGGTCTGGCTTGCCTTGAATCTTTTTCTCGCCACGACGCTCGCGCTACATCAACTCTGGCTGCCAGCGGCAATCACCTTCCTCGTGGCCGTCACCGGCACTGTCGTGGCTTGGCGCAACGCCGCTTGAGAAACTCCGCTTTCCCAGAACTGCCGCCGGATACTCTGACCCGCCCCAAATAAATCCACCCCCACACCATCCAAACAAACCATATAACACTTTCCCCGTTTCCTTGCGCTGAACCTTTTATGTTCCTTGGTGGCGACCGCGCTCGATATCTTTGCCACCATCGCCACCCAAGCTAACGCGCCTCTAAATCCGGACCGCCGCTGGATGGCGTCAACCTCACACCCTACCTCGCCGGCAAGAAAATCCACCGCGCCGCATGATGCCATCTACCTCCGCAATTTTGACCAAGAAGCTTTTGCCGTGCGCAGCGGCGACCACAAATTCGTGCAGCAAAATTCATCAAGTCAGGCCAAGTTGTTCAACCTCGCCAAAGACATCGGCGAAACAAAAAAACCTGGCCGCCGAGCCGGCCATCCTCGCCGATCTGGAAAAACCCCGCGCTGCCAGGGACGCGCAATTGATTCCGCCGGCTTTTGAAGGCTTGGAGACCAAAAAATCGGAGAAGATGTCCGGGCCGAAAAACTGAAACCCGCGCGGCTGCAAATGTCGCGTAGCGGGACAAAGAAAATTTCTGGCGCGGCTCGAACTTGCCCGATTATTCTCCCGCGTATGAACCCTTGCTCCTGTCTCCGGCTCGGCGTGTTGTTCCTTTCACTCCTCGCCCCCGCCACCATTTCCGTCGGCGCGGCACCGACCCAGACTCCGCCGCCAAACATCCTCCTCATCGTCGGCGATGACATGGGCTATGCCGACGTGGGCTTTCACGGGTGCAAGGATATCCCCACGCCGAACCTTGATGCCCTCGCCGCTGCCGGCGTGCGCTTCACCAGCGGATATGTGAGCGGCCCGTATTGCTCGCCGACCCGCGCCGGACTGTTGACCGGGAAATACCAGCAACGCTTCGGCCACGAATTCAACCCCACCGGCAGCGACGGCCTGCCCGTCACAGAAACGACTCTCGCCGACCGCCTCAAGGCCGCCGGCTATGCCACCGGACTCGTCGGCAAATGGCATCTGGGATTCCAACCCAAGATGCACCCCCAGCAGCGCGGCTTCACGGAATTTTACGGCTTTCTGGGCGGGGAGCACAGTTACTTTGATTCCACCTCCATCCAGCGGGACACCACGCCGGTGAAAGAAATGGATTACACTACCGACGCCTTCGGGCGCGAAGCGGTGGCGTTCATCCAAAGACATAAAGAAAACCCTTGGTTTCTTTACCTCGCCTTCAACGCCGTCCATACCCCGATGCACGCCACGGCCGACCGGCTTGCGAAATTTCCCGGCATCGCCGACAAGCAGCGACGCACTTACGCCGCCATGATGATCGCCATGGATGAAGCGATCGGGCACGTCCGGCAGACCCTCGCCCAGACCGGACAGGAAACCAACACCCTCATCTGCTTCATCAGCGACAACGGCGGCCCGACCATGAAAGGTGTGACCGTGAATGGCGCCTCGAACCTGCCGCTGCGCGGCAGCAAACGCACCACCCTCGAAGGCGGCATCCGCGTGCCCTTCGTCGTCGCCTGGCCTGGCCACCTTAAGCCCGGCGTCTTTTATTCACCCGCTATCCAACTCGATCTCCACGTCACCGCCCTCGCCGCCGCCGGGGTGGAAGTGAAACCCGAGTGGCAATTGGACGGAGTGAACCTCCTGCCCTTCCTCACCGGCGAAAAAACCGGCGCGCCGCACGACGCGCTTTATTGGCGGCTTGGCCAGCAGATGGCCATCCGCGCGGGTGACTACAAACTCGTCCGCCATGACCAGAACGCAGACACCCAGACCGGCGTCCAGCAACAACCCGTCACCGCCGCGAAACTCTACGACCTCCGCCGCGACATCGGCGAGACCAACGACCTCGCCGCCGCCCAGCCCGAAAAACTGCGCGAACTGCAAACCCGCTGGAACAAGTGGAACGCCACGCTTGCCACTCCCCTTTGGGGTCAGAGTTCCACCCCGCCCGGGAATCGCAACGGCAAGAAGCCGGGCGCCGGCTTCAAACGGAAAACGCGCCAAGCGAATTCAAAATGATTCTCCAAATATCACATGCCAAAATCATCTTCCTGGCTGCGCCCAGCCATCATCATCGAAGCGCCCCTGCTGCCCCTTGATTGGGCTACTGTGAACTAGGCCATTGCAATGGCCTAGTTCATGGGCGGCCAATAAATTCGGCGGATCAATTTACCCCGCTTGGCTTGGTGATTTTCCGCGTGGCGACCTGCTTCCGGGCAAACCGCTCCGCGAACAGAAAGAACACCCCCGGCCCAAAGCACAGCAGCATCACCGTCAGCCCCGTCGTGATGCCCCAGAACGACCCGGCCGGCGCGCAACAGTTTTCCCTGTGCCGCACGATCACATGGCTGGGTATCGCCACCAGCAGTTCCAGGATGCTCCCGCGCAACAGCCAGCGGCCGAGCCGCGCCATCAAAACCTCCGGAACATCCGCCCGGGTCACCCGGTAAAACACCCAAGCCCAGACCGCCCAGAGCAGCGCGATCACCAGCGCCAGCATCACCCATCCACTGTAAAACCCGTCGGCCAGTTTGAAAAACACCTCCAACGCATCGTCGCCTTTGACCGCGCAGGCGATGGCGAAGATGCCGCCGAAGAAAACATTCGCGAAGAGAAACGCCGCCGTGACCACCGGCACCAGCAGCTTCCGCTGCGGCACCACCCGCCGCTGGGAAAGATCCACCGGCACGATCAACATGAGCGCCGCACCCAAACCCATCACGCCCAACCACGTCCAGTAGCCCCAAGTCTGGTAAAGCATCCAACAAGTTTCCAACGTAATGCCCCCGCTCTGCCGCCCCCACCATTCTCCGTTGGCGAACAGCAACAGAGGCGCCGTCAGCAGCACCAAAATCAAGCTGTAGAGAAAAACAGTAACGAACGCCCAACGTTTCATCGGGAGACGCTAGCGGGCGCGCGGAGGCAGGTCAACGCCGCGGAAATTTTCAGTTGCACTTTCGCGCGGCCAAAAAGATGATGCCGCCATGAACGAAATCATCTTTCCCCGGAGTCCCCGCGAAACCATGAACGGCTGGCCCCACCTGCCGCGCTACATAGACAAAATCCGCCTGCACCTCGCCGGCAAACTCCATCCCGATTACCAGCCGAACCTCGGCAAAGGTTTTGATGGCAGCTGGCTCAAGGCCGCCGGCGTCACGCACGAACAGATGCTCGCCGTGGTGAAAAACTCCCTCACCGACGGCGAAGTCTGCGACTGGGTACGCCGGAACGTGAAGAAATCCGCCACCGAAAAAGCCGCGCTGCTCGCCCAGATGCTGGATTATCCCAAAGCCACCGACGCCGAAGGCGTGGCGCGGCTCAAGATGCGCAAGGAACAAGCCGGCCTTACCCACCGCGACGACATCCGCTGCTTCGTAGACTTCATCGACGCGGACGAAAAGCGGATTTGAGCAAAACTGCCAGCACGGAGCGTCGCCGCGCTTGTGAAAGCGCGCAGGCCGCGCCGCTGGGGAATCCGCGTTGTCACCAGCGCGGCTACGACTTGCCCGCCCGCGCCCGCAGGGGCACAAGTTCACCCTCGCGCGCGGCGTTCACTTGCAAATTACTGCCGGCTTCCTGCGCCAGCTTGCGGCCGTGCGCGGCCATGGCGGCAACTTTGGTGTCGTCGTGGTCGGGGTCGTGGTGGAAGAGATACAGCCGCTGCACTTCGGCGCGGGCGGCAATGGATACGGCGTCGTCCACGCAGCCGTGCCCCCAGCCGACGTGTTGCTGGTATTCTTCGCGGTCGTATTGGGAGTCAAGCGCCAACACGTCCGTGCCGCGCAGGAAATCAATCATCCGCGCCTCTTCGTCCTTGGCGAAGTTGACGGAGTCCTGCGCGACCACGGGGCAGAAGGCGGTCTCGATGCGGTGGCGCATGATGGGTTCGTTGTCTGGGATGTAGGCGAACGAGCCGGCGTCCGCGAAGAGCCGGTAGCCGACGCAGATACCAGGGTGGTTGGCGAACCACGCCGCGGCCCGCACCGACCCGACCTGAAACTGGAGGTCTTTGACTTCTTCGATCTCGATGTTACCAGGTAGTTTCTGGAACGGGACGGGAAAATACGGACTTTCCATCTGGCCGGACAGGATGTGTTCCAGGCTTTTGCGCGCGCCTTCGTAGCCGAGGATGCGCAGGCGGCAGTTCGGCGAATAGAGCGGGCCGAAGAACGGCAAACCTTGGATGTGATCCCAGTGCGTATGCGTGAGCAACAAGGTGAGGTTCAGCGGCTGGTCCTTAAATTCAGCGAGCAGCGCGCGCCCCAACCCGCGCAGCCCCGTGCCGGCGTCGAGAATGATGATCTCCTTGCCGGCGCGGAATTCGATGCAGGAGGTATTGCCGCCGTGCACCACGGTGCCGGAGCCGGGCGTGGGGATGGAGCCGCGCACGCCCCAGAATTTGATGTGCGCCGGAGCGGAGGAGCCGCTGCCAGCAGGAAAGACGGGCGGCGCGCCGGCGGCGGTAAGTTCGGCGATGGTTTTCAAGATGGCTTCGGTGGAAATCGGTTTGGTCAGATAGGCGTCCGCGCCAGCGTCCTTGGCGGCTTGGCGGTCCACAGGATAATCACGCCCGGTCGTGACGATGATGCGGACTGGGCGTATGAGCGAACTGGAGCGGATGTCGCGGCAAACTTGGAAGCCGTTTCCGCGGGGCATCAGGAGGTCGCAGAGCACTACCTGCGGCCGATACTGCGAAACGAGCCGGAGCCCGGACTCGCCATCGGCCGCTTCGAGCACGCTCCAGCCGTTGGCGGCGAGAATTTCCCCGAGGAGCTGGCGAAACTGGGCGTTGTCGTCAATTATCAGAACGGTTTTCATGGACGGCCTTGCGTGGCGCGAATCGTAGCGAAGCAGCCCCAAATGAAAACTAAAAAGGCGGAACAAAACCCCGGCCGCCGCCGGCGCCACCTGATTTCCGCTGCCCGCCCGGACGGGCGCGAGCAATTGCGGCTTGAATTTCCCCGCCGGTCGGCTAGACCAAGCACTCGATTTTCAATCGAGCATCTGATTATGAAATTCAACAAACCCAGGGTCGGCATCTTGATGGGCAGTGATTCGGATTGGCCGGTGATCAAAGCCGCCGCCGATATCCTCAAAGAATTCGGCATCGAAAGCGAAGCTAACGTCATCTCCGCCCACCGCGACCCGCACGGATTGGAAACCTACGCCAGCACCGCCATCAAGCGCGGCCTGCGGGTCATCATCGCCGGCGCGGGCGGTGCAGCGCATCTGCCGGGCGTAACGGCGGCGTTCACCCCCCTGCCGGTCATCGGCGTGCCCATCATGGGCAAATCGCTCGAAGGCATGGATTCGCTGCTCTCCATAGCGCAGATGCCCCCCGGCGTGCCCGTTGCCACCGTCGGCATCGGCGCCGCCCGGAACGCGGGCATCCTCGCGGTGCAAATCCTCGCCACCGGAGACCCCAACCTGCGCAACGCCCTGTTCCGCTTCAAAGCCCGGCTCACCAAAGAGTCCCGCGCGAAAAACAAAACCCTAACTGCCGCTTAGGCGGCGGGGCGCATTTTCCAAATTGCGGGCAGCCGGAGGCAAATCTTGTTGTGCCTCGCCCTGCAATCGTTTTCGCCACCGAAATGTTCACTTGATTTTCTCCCGTCCGAACCCAATTCTCCCCCGCGTTCGCGCACCGCAACACATCAAACATAACACCAAACGCTAATGCCCTACAAAGACGTCACCCCGCCCGCCGGCGGCAAAATCACCATCAGCAACGGCAAACTTTCCGTCCCCAACAACCCCATCCTGCCCTTCATCCGTGGAGACGGCACCGGCCCGGACATCTGGGCTGCCAGCGTGCGCGTGATGGACGCCGCCGTGGCCAAGGCTTACGGCGGCCAGAAGAAAATCGCCTGGTTCGAAGTCTTCGCCGGCGAAGAGAGCTTCAAAAAGTTCAACAACTGGCTGCCCGATGACACCGTCGAAGCCTTCAAGGAATATCTCGTCGGCATCAAAGGCCCGCTCACCACGCCCACCGGCGGGGGCATCCGCTCGCTGAACGTCGCGCTGCGCCAGCTCCTCGATCTCTACGTATGCCTGCGCCCAGTGCAATGGTTCACCGGCGTGCCCTCGCCCGTCAAACATCCCGAGAAGGTGAACATGGTCATCTTCCGCGAGAACACCGAGGATATCTACGCGGGCATTGATTTCGAAGCCGGCAAGGAAATGGCGCTTAAGACCATC
>JAFMIX010000315.1 GCA_017853785.1 Verrucomicrobiales bacterium | reverse complement strand
GCTCACGCAATGATGCAGCGCCCGCTCGTCGGTGCCGCCGATATACATCCCCGGCTTCTTGCGGACGGCTTCCAAGCCTTCGAGTTTTCCCAGTTGAGCGGAGCCGTAATCCGTCTTGATCGTGTGGTCCGAAGGGACGTTTTTTTCTTCAACCGAATCAGAAACAGTCGCCATAAAATGTTGTTTCCCCCAAGCTAAATTTTGTGCCGGCGGGACAGGAAAAAGTGTAGAAAAAAACGCCGCTTCCAACAATGTTTATTTCGCGTTTTTTTGGGCAAAACACACCATTAGTTGGGTGCGATTTGGCTTGCTTGCCGGATATGTTGTGGCCACCCCTCACCACACGGAACCTTGCCGCCAGGAAGCTTCAGGACTTGATGTCGCGCACGTAAAATGCCGTGCAGCCGATCACGAACGCCGTCGCCCCGACCCCGAGCAGGATACACTCTGACTGGCACACCTGCCCCCAAGAAATCGGACTCTGCAACACCGACAGCCATACGCGGAAATGGTGCGTGATGAACCAGTTCTCGTAGCGGTCGAAAAACGGAATCCCCTCCATCACCACGTTCACGAACAGATACGAGAGCGCGACGATCGTGGCCGCCGCCGGCTTCATGTTGAAACACGAGAACATGAACGCCACCGACAGCATCACGCTCGCGTTGACCGCCAGAAACAGATGCGAGAAGGCAAACCGCGCCAGCCCCTCGCCGGCCGGCAGCACGCTGAACGCCTGTCCCGGAATGAACACAAACAGCCCCTTCCACGGGAACATCAGGCTCGCCAGTCCCAGCGCCGTCACGCCCAGCACCGTCACCAGCACGGCGGCAAAGATGATTCCTGCCAGCCATTTCACCAGCAACAGCCGCACGCGCGAAATCGGCCGCGAGAGGATCATCCGCAACGTCCCGTCTTCGTATTCCTTCGCCACCAGGTCGCCGCCCACGAGCGTGGTGTAGAGCGGCATGAGCAGGATGATCTGCGGCATCAGCATCACCACCGACACCGTGAGCACGGAGATGAATTCCGTCGCCAGATAACCGTTGCCCGCGAGCAACCGCTCCAGGTCGCTCTGCCAGCGGGTGAACTTGAACGCCAGTAGCATCGACGACTGCGCCAGCAGGAACGCGCCGAAGCCGATGTAAGTGCGCTTCTTGCCGAAGAGCTTCCAGAGTTCGTTTTTAAGTTGCGGGAAAAGCATGGGTCAGTTGCGATTGCCGCCGGCGGGCGGCGCTTTCACCAGGTCCAGGTAAAAATCCTCCAGCGTCTGCTCGTGCTGCCAGATGCCGTCCACCGCGATGCCCGCCGCCACCAACTCGCGCGTCACCGCCGCCGGTGTCGCTGCCTCCGTAAGCAAAATATATTTCCCGTCCGTCGCGCCGGTGATCAGCCCGCGCTCCTGCAACCGCGCCACCGCCGCCGGAAAATCCGGCGTCTGCAGCGCCACCTTGCCGGCTGCGCCCTTCACCTCCGCGATGCGCCCCTCGAACACCTTACGCCCCTGATGCAACACCGCGATGCGCGAACACAACTGCTCCACCTCCGTCAGCAAGTGGGACGACAGCAAGATCGTCAGCCCCAGCTCGCGATACAGCCGCAGGATGGTCTGCCGCATTTCGGCGATGCCTTCCGGGTCGAGGCCGCCGCCCGGTTCGTCGAGGATGAGCAATTCCGGTTGCGGCAACAACGCCTGCGCCAGCGCCAGCCGCGCGCGCATCCCGTGCGAATACGTCCGCACCTTCGAGTGTTCGCGCCCCGTCAGCCCCACCCAATCCACGACCTCGCGGATGCGTTCCTTCGAGGTCGGCGCGGTGTAGTGGCTCAAGATTTCCAGATTGCCCCAACCCGAGAGGTAATCGTAAAACGCCGGCGACTCGAAAATCGCGCCGACCTTCCGCAACGCCTGCGCGCGGCGACCCGCGACTTCATGCCCGCAAACTTTCACTTCGCCGCTGGTCGGCCAGACCTGGCCCAGCATCATGCCGATGGCCGTGCTTTTGCCCGCGCCGTTGTGGCCGAGCAACCCGAAGATCTCCCCGCGCGGCACGGTGAGCGTGAGTTCGTCCACCGCCTTGCGCGCGCCGAAAAATTTTGTGACCTGGGTGAGCGAGATCATTTCTGGATCGTCCCTTCCACGGCAAGCAGGTTCTTGATATGGCCGTCGGCGTAAAGGTAATTCACTTCCTTGCCGTCGCCGCGCTTCGCATGAAAACCTTCCTTGTCGTAGAACACCGGGATCGCGTGCGGATCAAACCGCAGCCCGAATACCGTCAACACATCCTCGCGCTGGCCGTTGAGCAGGCTGTTCCAGGAATAGCTCGAACCCGTCTGCTCGAAAATCTGCGACCGGTCCGACGGACAGCGCAGCACGTTCGTGTTGCCCAGTTCGGCGCGCAGCACGACTTCCACGCCTGGCAGCGCGTTCGTCCCCGGCGGATTGCCGCCCGCCAACCGGTCGCGCATCACCGGCAGCCGCCCGCCGTTTTCCTGCACATACATCTGGAGCGATAGCCCCACCTGCCGCAGGTTGCTCAGGCACGCAGTGCCGCGCGCCGCCTCCTTCGCGCGCCCCAACACCGGCAACAGCAGCCCGGCCAAGATCACGATGATGACGAGCCCCACCAGCAATTCAATCAACGTGAACGCCCCGCGCCTTTCGTTATGCCTCGTGAGCTTCATTGTCTGCGCATGAGCCGTCCTGATTCCATCACCCGCTGCATCTCTTCCAGCAACGGCGCAAGTTCCGCCTTCGTCTG
>JAFMIX010000314.1 GCA_017853785.1 Verrucomicrobiales bacterium | reverse complement strand
CGCCGACAATCTTGTTCTCGACCTCGACGCCCTTGCCCTTTTCGTTGGGCTGGATCTCGATGCAGGCGTGGCCGTATTGGCCGCGACCGCCGGACTGGCGGATGAACTTGCCCTCACCCTCGGCAGCCTTGGTGATGGTTTCGCGATAAGCGATCTGAGGCGCACCGGAGCTGGCCTCGACTTTGAATTCGCGCTTGAGTCGATCGATGATGATTTCCAAGTGGAGTTCGCCCATTCCCGCGATGATGCGCTGACCGGTCTCCTCGTTCGTGAAGCAGTGGAAGGTCGGGTCTTCCTCAGCGAGGCGTTGCAGGCCCTCGGACATCTTGTCGCGATCCTGCTTGGTCTTCGGCTCGACGGCCATGCTGATGACCGGCTCGGGGAAGGTCGGCGGCTCCAGCGCCACGTCAAACTCCTCGTTGCACAGCGTGTCGCCCGTCGTGATGTTGCGCAGTCCGACCAGAGCCGCGATGTCGCCGGCAAAGACCTCGTCAATATCCTTGCGCTCGCTGCCTTGAATGACCATCAGGCGGCTGACGCGCTC
This sequence comes from Verrucomicrobiales bacterium, assembly GCA_017853785.1. Classification (GTDB taxonomy): domain Bacteria; phylum Verrucomicrobiota; class Verrucomicrobiia; order Limisphaerales; family JAFMIX01; genus JAFMIX01. The sequence goes on along the minus strand of JAFMIX010000314.1, from coordinate 2,227 downwards.
GCGCCGCCGGGTGCGCGGGTTGTAAATAGTGTCACCCTTCTTGAGCTGGCCGGAATAAACGCGGAAGAACACCAGCTTGCCCGCGTAGGGGTCGGTCCACAGCTTGAACGCGAGCGAGCAGAACTTCTGGTTGTCGTCTGTCGGCACGGCCACCTGGTTGTCTGTGCCCGGCTCGTGGCCTTGGGCGGGGGGGATGTCCAACGGCGATGGGAGGTAATCCACGACGGCGTCCACCAACACCTGAACGCCCTTTTTCTTGAACGCAGATCCGCAGAGGACGGGAATGATTTCGATCTTGCAGGTGAGCCGGCGGATGGCGGCCTTAAGCGCAGCGGGGGAAATTGGCTTTTCCTCAAGCACCAGATTTGCAATCTCGTCATCCTTGTTGGAGACGGCGTCAATTAGTTCCGCGAGCGCGGCTTTGGCACGCTCCTGATGCTCGGCGGGAATCGCCGTGACATCGTAATTCAAACCCTCATTGGCCTCGGTCGGCCCCCAGTTGATCGCCCGCTGGTTGACCACGTCAATCACGCCCTCAAAGCCGCCGGCAACGATCCTGCCTTCGGCCTCGTTCGGACCGGCTCCAAGGGGCAGGAAGATGGGGAACGCATAGGCGCGCAGCTTGGTGCGCATGTCGTTCAACGCGTTCTCAAAATTCGCGCCAATCCGGTCCATCTTGTTCACGAACGCGATCCGCGGCACTTTGTATTTCGTCGCCTGCCGCCACACCGTCTCGGACTGCGGCTGCACACCCGCGACACCGCAGAACACTGCGACCGCACCGTCCAGCACGCGCATGGAGCGCTCCACCTCGGCGGTGAAATCCACGTGGCCGGGGGTGTCGATGATGTTGATACGGTGCGGGATGTTATTGAACGCCTTGTAAACTTGATCCTCGCCTGACTTCGCGGTTTTCTGCGTCCAGAAGCACGTCACGGCGGCGGAGGTGATGGTAATGCCGCGCTCCTTCTCCTGCTCCATCCAGTCGGTGACAGTGTTACCGTCGTCCACGTCGCCGATCTTGTGAATCAGGCCAGTGTAGAAAAGGATACGCTCGGTGGTGGTCGTCTTGCCGGCGTCAATATGCGCGGCAATGCCGATGTTCCGGGTGCGCTCCAAGCTGTATTGGCGGTTGGGCGAGTTGACGGCCTTGTTTTCAACGAGAGTGCTCATGTGCAGAATAATTGGGTGAGTATCAACAAAAACGCCCCGAGACGGTGTGCGCCGCGGGGCGTCAAAATGGTCTTTGGACTACCAGCGGAAGTGGGCGAATGCCTTGTTGGCTTGGGCGGTCTTGTGAACCTCGTCGCGCTTGCGAATGGCGTTCCCCTGCCCTTGGTAGGCGTCCATAATCTCGGAGGCCAGCGCCTGGGCCATGGGCAGACCCTTGCGGGCATCCGCAAAGCTCACCAGCCAGCGCACGGCCAAAGAGGCCTGCCGGTCAGCGGGCACTTCGAGCGGAACCTGATAAGTGGCACCGCCCACCCGGCGGGGCTTCACTTCCAAGCGGGGCTTGGCATTGTCCACGGCGCGCTGGAGGACATCCACCGGCGTGGCGTCGGTGACTTTCTCAGCGAGGGCGTTGAAGGCCCCGTAAACAATGCGCTGGGCGACGCTCTTCTTGCCGCCCTGCATGACGGTGTTGATGAGGCGTCCGACCAGCACGCTGTTGAAGCGGCCATCCGGGATGATTTGGCGTTTGGTTGCTTGACGGCGACGAGACATGGCTAACGGGGGAAGTTCAGGATTAAGTTGCGAAATTATTTGGCGGCAGGTTTGGCAGCCTTAGGACGCTTGACGCCATACTTGGAGCGGCTCACGCGGCGCTTCTCGACGCCAGCGGCGTCCAAGGTGCCGCGCACGATGTGATAGCGCACGCCGGGCAAATCCTTCACACGACCACCGCGCACCAGCACGATGGAGTGTTCCTGGAGGTTGTGGCCCTCATCGGGAATGTAGGCGATGACCTCGTATCCGTTCGTAAGACGAACTTTAGCCACCTTGCGGAGGGCGGAGTTCGGCTTCTTGGGGGTGCGGGTCATGACTTGCAAGCACACCCCGCGCCGGAAGGACGAGCCTTCGAGCGCCGGTGACTTGGACTTGTAGGTGATTGCTTTGCGTCCTTTGCGGACGAGTTGGTTAATGGTCGGCATTGCCTGTCAGCCTTCGTGTTTTGCGCTACCTGCCCGGAAATCCGGGACAGGGAGCGCGGAATTTAACAAACGGA
>JAFMIX010000313.1 GCA_017853785.1 Verrucomicrobiales bacterium | reverse complement strand
CTACCCCGCCACCGAAATCCCCGTGGCCCGCATCTATCCCGTCGGCAGCTACAGTTCACACATCCGCCCCGGCTGGGGCTGGGTCAGCATGCTCAAACCGCTCATCATGCTGCTCTTCCGCCGCTACCGCTGATTCACCATGGAATTCACCCTCAAACTTCGCAGCAAAGTCCTGATCCGCGCCATTCGCCCGCACGTCCCGCGCGGCGCAAAACTTTTGGACATCGGCTGCGGCAACGCCGTCGTCGGAGATGAAGTCCGCAAAGCCCTCGGTTGCCAACTCACCGGCACGGATGTGCTCTCCTATTTGTCCCGGGACATTCCCTTCAAATTGATGTCATCGCCCACCCGGCTGGACTTTGCGGATGCCGAATTTGACTTGGGCCTGATCGTGGATGCCGTCCACCACATGGAATTCGAAACCCAAATTTTGGCGATCAAGGAATCCCTCCGCGTCTGCAAGACCGTGTTGGTTTTTGAAGTCGCTCCGACTTGGCTGGCCAAGCAACTCGACATCGGCCTGAACAAAATCCACAACGCCGAGATGAACCTCTGCCTCACCCACCGGAATCACACGGAGTGGCAGGAACTGTTCCGGCAGCATGGCATCCCCTGCCGCTTCGAACCGGTCCAAAAGCCGTTCCCCGGATATCCCTTCCGGAACTACCTCTTCATCCTTGGTGCCGCCGCCACGCCTAAGGCGTGACGCCGCTGATCCCTGCGCCGGGCGGCGCCAGAACCATCAAATCCGGCGGCGGAATGATATAACAATCCCGCCCCCTGACCCGAGCCAACACCTGATGCAACAACTCCCGGGCAAAAATCTTGTCGCCCGGAAATTCCGCTACCACCCGCCAGCCTTCTTTAAGCTTCTGCTGGAACTTCTCCGGCTCGATCTGCACCGTCGTCACCAGATAACGCGCCGCAGCGCATCGCTCCAACCGCGCCTGCGGCAAGTGAGGCATCAACTTCACCGCCATATTGCGCCCCCAGTCACTGGCGCAGGCAAACCGCACGTTCTCCGGAGAAAAGCTCTGCGCCGCCCGCACGCCAAAATACACCACCGGCTCCAGCACAACGCCGGGCCGGTTGTATTCCGACTGCGCGAAACTCCGGTAAGCCCCCAGTTTGGCCCGCCCCAAATCCATCGCGGCCGCAATAAAACCGCTGGCGATCAGCAATCCCACCACAACGCCACGCCACCAGCTGGAACGCAGACCCAGCACCCACACCGCCAGCAGCGTCATGCAGGGAATCGTCAGCACCGACAAATAGCGCGGCTCGTTCAATAACGTCACCCACTTCGTTGGCATCGTTGTGCCCCAGGAAAACCAGGCAAATCCCACCAGCAGCCAAAGCGCCAGCGCCGTGGGCAGCCGCCGATACTGGAACGCTGCCACCGCCAGCCCGGCAATCAGGAACAAGCCGCACTCGTGATTCGTGAACAAACGCACGACCGGGCGCACCAGAAAATTCCCGCTGCCGGCGTAATCTCCGATCAACGCCTCCTTCGAGGCTGTGATCGCATCCACCCGGTAGTGCCAGTTGCCCGCCGTCCACTGATACAACAACATCTCCGCCACCAGCACCACCAATCCGGCCGGCACCGCCCACAACATCTTTGGACGCCGCCACCGCCCGGCGTGGAACCACAACGCCATATAAATTGGGCCGCACATCACGATGGTCTCCCGGAACAACCACGCCACCCCAAAGCAAAATGCCGCCCGCGCATAATCCCAACCCTGATCCGAACGCAAAGCGCGATGCCAGAACAGCAAACTGGTCGCTCCGATCAACCCCACCCATAAATCAGTGAAGAGATAACTGGAATTCAGGATGTTCAGCGGAAAGAAAACACACAGCCACGCCGCCAGCCGCGCCACCCGATTGGAAACCAGCTCGCGGGCGATGTAAAACGTCACCACGATTTCCAGCAAGCCTCCCAACATCGTGAAAACGTAAGGCACCCAGACGTGCAGCCCGAAGATTTTCAGCAACGCCGCGCACGGCAGGATGAACCCGATGCGCGTGTGCCAGTGCGTCCGCTCCGGCGGCCACGCCCCGTCAAGCCCGGTCGCGATCGCCTGCTGCCAGTAATTCACGTCATCGAACAACGAAGGCCCGTTGAAGAAATACAGCCGCAGCAGCAGTGCCACCGCCAGACACGGCAGCAAAAATACCGCATCGCTTCTCCAATTGCCCCGGGTCGGGGCCGCAGACGTCGTGGTGGCAGAGTTGTTCATCGGCGCATTATCCCGCGAGTTTCTCATACCGCGCCGGCGTGGACACGCTCTGCGAGTTGGCGGTCAAATCCAACACCGCCTGCTCCGGGCGCAACCGCGCCAGTGCCGCAAAAAATTCCGCGCTCTGATTCCCGATAACGATCACATCACATTCAAGCGCCTCGTCGAGCGTCTCCACCATCAGCCGCGAAATGTGCGGGATGTGTTGCTCGATGAATTTCCGGTTCGCTCCCACCAGCCGCGCGACTGAAACGTGCCGGTCATAAAGTTTCAGCTCCAACCCCTTGCCGATCAGCGCCTCAACGACCGTGACCAACGGCGATTCCCGCAAGTCATCCGTTCCTGCCTTGAACGCGAACCCGAGCACGCCCACGCGCCGCTTACCCGTCGCCAACACCCACGCCACCGCGTCGCGGATGCGCTGCTCGTTGCTCAGCGCCAAAGAATCCAGCAGCGGCACGTTCACATCGCGCGCGCGCGCCAACCGCGTGAACGCCCGCAGATCCTTCGGCAGACACGACCCGC
>JAFMIX010000312.1 GCA_017853785.1 Verrucomicrobiales bacterium | reverse complement strand
CTATGGCTGGTGGAATCCCAAGTATCTCTGGCTCGTCAGCGGCTCGATGATTTTCAATTACCTCGTCGGGGTGCGCCTCGGGCGGCACGCGCGGACACCGGAGGGAAAACTGGCGTTGACTCTGGGCGTCATCGCCAATCTCGGGCTGCTTGCCTACTACAAATACACTGACTTCGTCATCGCCAACCTGAACGCGGTATTGGCGAGCGGCCTGCCGCTCCAACACATCGTGCTGCCGCTGGGTATTTCCTTCTTCACGTTCACCCAGATCGCGTATCTGGTGGATGCTTATCGCGGGGAGACGCATGAATACAACCCGCTTGATTACGCGCTGTTCGTGCTGTTCTTTCCGCATCTCATCGCCGGGCCGATCATCCACCACAAGGATGTCATTCCGCAGTTCACGGCGGCGCGTACGTTCCGGGTTAATCCGGAATTCGTCGCCGTCGGTTTCAGTCTGTTCGTCATCGGGCTGTTCAAAAAAACGGTCTTCGCGGACGGCATCGCCAAATACGCCTCGCCGATGTTCGCCCAAGCGGGAACCGACGCGCCCCTGGGTGCATGGGCTGCGTGGGGCGGGGTGCTGGCTTATACGTTGCAGATTTATTTTGATTTCTCCGGCTACTCCGACATGGCGGTCGGCCTGGCAAAAGTATTCGGGGTGAAATTTCCGGTGAATTTCGCCTCGCCCTACCAGTCATTGAACATCGTGGAGTTCTGGCGGTGTTGGCACATGACGCTCTCGCGGTTTCTGCGTGATTACCTCTACATCCCGCTCGGCGGCAACCGCCACGGGCCCGCCCGGCGCTACCTCAACCTGTTTCTCACGATGTTGCTGGGCGGCTTCTGGCATGGCGCGGGGTGGACGTTTATCATCTGGGGCGCGCTGCACGGGAGTTATTTGATCGTGAACCACGCTTGGACGGGATGGCGGCGCGCGTTCGGGCTGGAGCGTGGGGTTGGGTGGCCGGGCAAAATCTGCGCCGGTGGCATTACCTTCCTTGCGGTCATCGTCGCGTGGGTTTTCTTCCGGGCGGAGAACGTCCCGACCGCGATGAAGATTTTGCAAAGCATGGTCAACCTGCCACAACTCGCCGCCGTCCAGCACGGCGAGTTGAAGCCGTTCGCGCGGCAGATCGTGATGACAACGGGGTTGCTGGCGATTGTCTGGCTGCTGCCGAATTCGCAGCGCATCATGGGGCGGTTTGATCCGGCGTTGGATGCGCCTTGCCTGCAGGACGTAGCCTCCAAACCGTGGTGGCAATGGCAGCCGAACCTGACGTGGGCGCTCGTTCTGGCCGCAGCATTCGTGGTGGCGGTGCTGCATCTCTCGCAGGTGACTGAGTTCCTGTATTTTCAATTCTGACGCGCGATGAACGATCCGATTTTCAAACGTTATCTCCGCTGGTTGTCGCTGGCTGTGGGCGTCGCCTTGCTGGGCTTGATCGCGTTGAACTGGCTGGTGGACCCGCTCCAGTTCTATCGCCGCGCCAGTTATCCGCCCTTTATTATCGACCAGAAACGCTTTCAAATCCCCGGCATCGCTAAGCATTACGACTACGACGCCGTCGTGGTCGGCACTTCCATGTCCGAGAACATCCGCGTGTCGGATGTGCGCGAACGCTTCGGCTGGACCATCCTCAACCTCGCCTTGCAGGGCGGCTCCGCGCGCGAGCAACGCCTCGCCCTCGAGGTCGCGCTCCGCACCGGCAAGCTCCGGCACGTCCTCTGGGATGTGAATTGGGAATACCTGCGCGGCGACCCCGATTGGGTCGCGGATTACGACGGGACGTTCCCGTTTTATTTCTACGACGAGAACGCCGGGAACGAAATCGGCAGCTACCTCTGGAGCGTGGACACCACCAAGAGTTCCGCCAAGATTCTCCTGCGCCGCGCCGGGCTGAAGACCTACGAGTCCCGGACTCCCGAGGAAGTCTTCACCTGGTTCAACCGGAAACAATTCGGCATCGAGAGCCTGCGGCGCAGTTGGAAGAAATACGTCACCAAACGCGAAGTCACCTACGGACGGCGGGCGGGCGAGTATGCCTTGAGCAACTTGAACGGAAACTTCGACCGGCACTTCCTCGAAGTCATCCGGCAGCATCCCGAGGTGGAGTTCAAACTATATTTTCCACCGTTCTCGCTCGCTTATTACGCCGACCTCCGCGCCGCAAACCCGCAGGTGTTCGCCGACCTGCTCGCCAACAAGCGGCATATCGTTCAGGCCCTCGAATCCTGCCCCAATGCCCAGATTTTCGACTTTCAATCCGAGGTCGCCATCGTCCGCAACGCCACCAATTATTGCGACCTGATGCACTACAGCCACACGACGACGCTCCAGTTGCTCGACGATATGCGGGCCGGCAACCGGCAGGCCTGCAACGTGCCCGCGGACGAGTTGCGCCGTTTGGTCGAGAGCGCCCAGACCGACGCGTGGCTTCGCGCCACGCTGGAGTTGCCGTAGGATTCCCGGCCTTGGCATCGTCTACCCGGCGTTTTTTGGCAGGTGACGATAATCAAAGATTGAGCTTTGCCCCAAAATTGCGATAGAATTCTCGGAAATGTCCAAAAAACTTCTCGTCACCGGTTCGTCCGGCCTCATCGGCTCGGAGGTTTGCGTTTACTTCGCCCAACAAGGCTTTGCCGTACACGGCGTGGACAACAACCAGCGCGCCGTGTTCTTCGGCCCGCAGGGCGACACGCGCTGGAATCAGCAGCGCCTCGCCACATCGCTCAAAGGCTTCTCCCACCACGAACTCGACATCCGCGACCGCGCCGGCGTGC
>JAFMIX010000311.1 GCA_017853785.1 Verrucomicrobiales bacterium | reverse complement strand
GTTGCTGCAAATTTTGTAATTCTATCGGTGATTTGCCTTTTAATATCATAGAGCACAAAACAAAGTCAAACGCTTTTTTGGATTATTTTTTGCGCGCGCGAATAGAGCCTCCTACAATAACCAAACCCAGTCGATTTCCGCCCAAAAAAACAGCCACCAACCCGGGTCGATCTGACTAACAATCCAATTGTTGATAAACCAAGCGAGAATATGATTAATCTACTTTTGCAGCGAGTCGACAATCAGCTTGCTTAGAGCCGAAATACGTGCAAATTTCCCGCGGTTCTACAGGAAGGGTGGCTGAGTGGTTAAAGGCACCTGACTCGAAATCAGAAGTAGGGGCAACTCTACCGTGGGTTCGAATCCCACCCCTTCCGCCACCCTTTTGTCATGACTTCACGGCAGCCTTGACTGACTCATGTCGGTTGCGCGCGTTCAACGGAAATGCCGCAGCACCGGCTCGCGATTGCAGGAACTTAAAAGTTCAGCAGGTCGCCCACCGGCAAATTTGAAACCGGTCTTCAAATGCTCGGTCGGAGTCAGTTCGGAAACGTCCGGCAAGAAATCCACTTGAATGCTTCCCGGACCGGTGCGGAAGCGCGCGGCGTCCAGTGCGTCCAACCCCGATCCGCGCCGTCACCGGCTCAGTTGAACCAGCCCTGATAACCCGTCATCACCTTGCCCGTGAGCGGTTAAGCGTCCACGCCACGGACCCTTGGACCGGAGAATACGCGGCAAGTAGCTGGGTGATTTCCGCTGTTGCCGATCCGCGCGCGTTCAGACCAATCAGGAACGCGCAAAGTCCGAAAGCCGCGGTGCGGACAGATTTCACGCAGGCTGATTTTCCGCCACCGCCGGAGCCGGCTCGGCGGCAGGCGCAGGCGGTTTGTCACTGGCGGGAGCTTCCGGCACAACGAAGGTTTCGGCGGCAGCCTCGGCGGCGAATTCCGCTGCGGTGGGCGCTTCGCCGGCAGGCGTCGTTTCGGGCGCGGCTTCGGCGGCGGCAGCTTCAGTCGCGGCAGCCGCCTTGGGGGCTTTGGGCGGCTTGGGCACTGGCTTCTTGGCGGTTTCCATGCGGCCATCGGCGAATTCAAGGACGTGACCTTGGTGGATGAGCCAGTGGAGGTCGGCGATGATGGCGTTCTGCTCGGCAGTAGGCTGCAAAGACTCGATAGTCACGGGCGCGGCAGTCGGCGCGGCTTCGCCGGCGGGAGCTGCGGCGGGCTTGGGTGTGGGCGCGAGGGCTTCGATGAGCTTGCGGCGCGAGCATTTGGGATGCTCGTTGATGTAGGAGACGATTTTCTTGATGCCGTCGGAAACGGGCGTGGTCTCGAGGTCGAGGAACAGCGGGCGCGCGACGGAGACGTGTGTGACGGTCTTGTTGACCTTGAAGAAATGGAGGCCGTGCTCGGCGAATTTCTGGCTGAGGCCGGTGGCGATTTGGAGCGGGAAGCGGAATTGCTGCTCCCATGCGCCGCGGAGGACCCGGGTGAGTTCGGGCGCGCGCATGGCTTTGGCGGCGACGCCGGTGAGGGTGACGGATTCGACGGGCTTGATGATGTTCGCGAGGTGGTTTTCGCGGAAATGTTTTTCCACCGCTTCCATCGAGTCGAGGCGCAGCGGCTCGGGAAGGTTCAGGCAGACGTATTCGGTCTTGGCGCTCTGGTCTTCGATCCACTTTTTGACGACGGCCTCGTCCTTGACGATTTTGACACGGGCTTTGAAGGCCTCGAAGGGCATGCGCGCGAATTTCTCGGCATGGAGCTTGCGGAGTTTGTTCTGGTAGTCGTGATAGTTGGGCGGTCCGAGAACGACGCCGCTGAAACCGCACTGCGCGACAAAGGTGTAAACACCTTTGGGCGGGTCGCAGGGGGTGCGTTCAGCTTGGTAGAACGTGGCGAAATGCTTGCGCAGGACGTGCGTGACGGCTTCGTCCTCGGAAAGCCACGGGGTTTCATCGAGCGCGCAGACGAAGAGCGGCTGGATGGGTTTGCCCTCGGCGTTTTTCTTGACACTGAAGGTGATGGCGTGGCGCTCGTGCTTATCGAGAATCATGCGCGCGATCTGGAAGAGCGGATAGGCGCGGCCGTTCATCTTGATCTGGCGGGCGAGAGACTCAACGCCATGGGCATCGGGCATGAAAGCGACGTTGATTTCGGCGAGCGGCAGCGGCGCGGGCGGGGCGGAACGCGGTTCGCGGGAATCATCGCGGCGCGGGCTGCGGCGGTCACCACCGCCGAAACTAGGACGGCCACCGCCTTCGCGACGCGGCGCGCCCTGACCGGGGCCGCGCCCCGAACCTTCGCGACGCGGACCGCCGGGACGACGTCCACCGCCGCGGCGATCATCGAAAGAGCGCTCCGGCCGGTCGTCGCCGGTGAAGTTGGAGTAGTTCTTGGCAGGAGCGGTTCCTTGCGCCCAAGCGGGCAGGAACAGTTTTTCCAAATCAAATTCGTTTTCTGATTGTGCGTTCATGGCTTTGCATCTGGCAGCGATTCCCTCGGGGAACTGCCGCGAAACAGACGTTGAAGATGAAGCGGTATGGGTTGGATTGCAAGCATCCACCCAAACATTTTCTTTGCAGCGGACGGCGGTTTCAGGAACATTTCCCCGGCTCGCAAGGGTTCCAATCGAGTGCGCATACTATACAACATCCTCTTCACGGTCGGCTTCTGGCTCGCGACGCCGTATTATTTCTGGCGGATGTCGCGGCGCGGCAACTGGGTGGTAAACTTCACCCAGCGGTTTGGTAAATACGACGCCCACTTCAAGCAAAGCATCACCAACCGCCACATG
>JAFMIX010000310.1 GCA_017853785.1 Verrucomicrobiales bacterium | reverse complement strand
GCCGCGATGGATTTTGCGGGCGTCGTCGGGGTGCAGGTCGTGCAGGCCGAGGCGATGGAGCAACGCAAAATCGTCGTTCTTGTCGGGGTTCGGCGTGGTAAGGAGTTTGTCGCCCAGGAAGATCGAGTTCGCACCAGCGAGGTAGCAGAGCGCCTGCATCTCATCGCTCATCTCAGTGCGGCCGGCGGAGAGGCGGACCATCGCCTTCGGCATCAGGATGCGAGCGGTGGCGATGGTGCGGACGAATTCGAATGAATCCACAAACTTCTGCTTCTCGAGCGGCGTGCCCTCGACGGCGATGAGCGCGTTGATGGGCACGGAGTCGGGCTGCGGGTCCATGCTCGCAAGCTCGACGAGCATCTTGAGGCGGTCGTCCACGGATTCGCCCATGCCGAGGATGCCGCCGGAGCAGACTTCGAGGCCGGCCTTGCGGACATTCGCGAGCGTCTCAAGGCGTTCGTCGTACGTGCGCGTGGTGATGATCTTGGAGTAGAACTCGCGCGAGCTGTCGAGGTTGTGGTTGTAAACATCGCAGCCGGCTTCCTTCAGCTTTTGCGCCTGCGGTTCGGTCAACATGCCGAGCGTGCAGCAAACTTCGAGGCCAAGTTCCTTCACGCCGGAGACGGTTTTCAAAACGCTATCGAACTGTTGCCCGTCGCGAACACGACTCCACGCGGCGCCCATGCAGAAGCGCGTCGCGCCGCCGGCCCTCGCCTTTTGGGCGTCGGTCAGGATGGTGTCGGTCTCCATCAATTGTTCGGCTTCGAGGCCGGTGTTGTGGTGCGCCGATTGCGGGCAATACGCGCAATCCTCGGGGCACGCGCCCGTCTTGATGGACTTGAGCGTGCACAGCTGGATGCCGGCGGGATCCTGGTGCCGGTGATGCGCCTGTTGCGCGCGGAAGATGAGCGTGGTCAGCGGCAGCGAATAGATTTCGCGGACTTGGTCGAGTGTGTAAGCCATGAGCTAAAGGGAAAGCGGAGTGGTGGAGTGCTGGAGCATTGGAGTGCTGAGTATCAAAACCCCAACACTCCCATACTCCAACACTCCGTTTGCTGCGCTCGTATTCATCTGTGGTTCAATGCAGCGGCACGGCGGCGGATTCGAGACCGGGCAGAATGTCATCCAGCGCGGCGTGCAGTGCACGGGCAAGATGCCGGACCTCGTCGGGCGTGGCAACAATTGGTGGCACAATCAGGATGCTGTCGCCCAGCGGCCGGATAACCAGCCCGTGCTTCCGGGCGGCGAGGGAAACTTGAAAACCCACACGCAAATCAGCGGGCCAGCGGCGGTTACGGTCACGCGGGACGAGGTCAATCGCGCCGGTGAGGCCGAGTTGACGGACTTCGGCAACGTTCGGGTGGGTGGTGAAATGTGACACCAGCTGATTGCCGAGCGTGGTGATGGTTTCCGCCACGCGGCCTGAAGCGAGGAGCGGACGCAGCTTGGCGAGGCTGGCGCGGGCCACGGCGCAGGCGAGCGGATTGCCGGAAAACGTGTGGCCATGGTAAAAAGCGCGCTGCTGACTGAACCGGCCGAGGAACGCATCGTGGATCGCGTCGCTTGTCAACGTTGCGGCGAGGGGGATGTAACCGCCGGAGAGCCCTTTGGCGAGGCAGAGGAAATCGGGAGCGACGCCTTCGACAGAACTCGCCGTGACCGCACCGAGCCGGCCGAAGCCGGTGAAGACTTCGTCCAGGATCAGATGCACGCCCGCACGGCGACAGCGTTCAGCGACGGCGGCGACGAAACCGGGCGGTTGTTGCACCATGCCAGCCGCACCTTGCACACGGGGTTCGAGAATGACAGAGGCGGTCCGGTCGGCTTCAGCGGCAAGAATCGCATCCAGCGCGGCGAGCGATTGCGTGGCGTCAGAGTGAGCGACTTTCCCAGCACACTCGACGTGAACCGGAGCGGGAATGTGTTTCGCAGGAAACAGCCACGGCGCAAAGCGTTCGTGAAACCCGCCGCTGTCGCCCACGGCCATGGTGCCGAAGGTATCGCCGTGGTAGCCACCGGTCAGGCCGGCGACGACGCGCTTCTCGGGCTTGCCGGCGAGCTGCCAGTATTGGAACGAGAGCTTGAGCGCAATCTCGACGGCGTTGGAGCCGTTGTCGCTGAAGAAGCAGCGATTCAGTTTGCCGCCGGTCAAATGGGCGAGCTCCCCGGCGAGCGCGGCGGCTGACGGATGATTGATGCCGAGCAGCGTCGTGTGCGCGACTTGGTCGAGCTGGTTGCGGAGAGCGGCGTCCAGATCGGGATCGCCGTGTCCGTGGACATTGGTCCAGAGCGAGGCGGTGCCGTCGAAGTAGCGGTTGCCGTCGGTATCGAAGAGCCAGCAACCCTTGGCGCGGGCCACATGCAGGCGCGGGTGGTCCAGATACTCGCGCATCTGCGTGAACGGATGCCACGAATGCCGCACGTCGGCGGCATCAACGGACCTACTATTTGAAAATGGGCGTTCCGGAATCATGGCACCCGAATCTGAGTAGAGACAATCATCACTGTCCACCAGCAAAAGCTGATCGGAGTCCAAGCTGCCCCCCCGATGGCGGAGCGATTTTGCCGCACTGCGACTCGCGCCCTGAACCCTTGAACCGTAGCCGAAGTGATTTGGGTCTCACATTTCCCGCGTTCAGAGGCAGCGAACTCACGTCCGCTGCTCCCGGTCACCTGCTGGGTGATTCTTGGATACCCAATGATACTTTTTGATACCGGTTTCCGAAAAAACAAAAGGTATCAACCTCTGCGCTTTACCTTTGCTTTACCATTCCGTTGCCAGGTTTCGGGCTGGCGTCGGACCCCG
>JAFMIX010000309.1 GCA_017853785.1 Verrucomicrobiales bacterium | reverse complement strand
GCGCCGCGAGCACCGGCTTGGTTTTCTCCAGCTCACCGCTGCCGACCATCTTAAAAACTTTCGGGGTCGCCGGCCCAAAGCTGGGCAGCCACACTCAAGCTCAAAAACATCCCGCCCAGCCGCATTTTCATTCGCATAATCCTTTCGTTAGTTGGTGAACTGAATGCCCGTTTATTTCGGCAACCGCGTCTTCGTGGTCGTGTAACCGTCAAACTCATACAACCACCCGACTTCAACTCGCAGCACATTGGTGACTTCGAATCGTTCCCGGGATTCGACGTTCAAATTGACCATTTGCTGACCGGCAAAAGGCTGGACGCCGCTCACTGAAGCCTGGCCGGACACCGGCACGTTGACAGTGGCGGGACGACCCGATGAAGCGGCGCTATTTCCAAAAAGGCGCGTCGTCATGGGCTTGTAGGAATTGACCCGGATTTCGGTGCCGCGCACGACGACCTCGTGATTGCCGGGTATCACCCGATATTGCCGGCCATAACGCACCGGCAGGCCATCTAGTTTCTCCACAGCGCGCTGATCGAACGACGCTTCCGCCGGCCTGACAAAACACACCACGCCGTGAGGCGCAGACTCGCTCACGGTCGCCTCATAACTGGCGCAACCGGACAGGCAAAATCCGGCCAGCGATGCAATCCATACTGTAAGTTTTGGTTTGATGATTTGATTCCTTTCTTAAAAGGCTAACGGCCATCATTGGCCTGCTTCATTGCCTCGGCGTAAGGCTTGCCATCGACAAAAACCTCCTTGATGGTCGCTCGCCCGGACTTGGAAACGGCGGCCTGCACGGTGAGTTTGCCCTGCGGGTTGCCCGTGCCCTCGCTGACGTAATACCGCTCCAGCCCGTATTCGACGCGGACGGAGTTGCTGCCACTCCACCAATGGCGGCTCTGACCTTGCATCGACACCTGCCCGGCGACCGGCCCTAATGGTTCGGTTGACGCGCGCATAATTTCGTAAAACCCGTTCGTGCCCACCGGCGCGAGCGCGACGTAGATGGTGGTCTCGGCGGTGGGTGGGTTGTTGCGGGCGGGAGTGAACGCGATCAACGGCACGTCGCTGATCTTGTAGTTGAGAATGACGTAATCGCCACGCAACAGGTCGCGCGGGTCCACCGGGCGCGTCTCCAGCATGATAAGCTGACCAGCACGGAGGGCGCGTTCCTGGGTGAAGGTGGTGGCGAGCAGCCAAGCGCATTGCAGCGCGAGGACGAGGGCCAGTAGTTTCAATTTCATAGCGCACTCCTTTCAGCGGCGGGGGTTTTGATTTGCGCCATCAATCGGCGGCGCTTCTTTTCCAGATAGATGCCAAACGCAATCAGGAAGACCCCGGAGATCAGGAACATCACTCCCGTGCGCCCCATCGAACCGATGAGCCGGATGTAAGTTGCGCTGATGTCCAACGCGATGAACGCGATGCCGAGATTGACCATGAACGGCGCGCGTTCCTGGATGCCCACCTGGATCTGCAGCAGACAGAACACAAACAACGCCACCGCCGCGATCCAGTGGTAACCGAAGTCGTGCCAGCCGTGATTCCAGCGCTGTTCCGGCGCGAGATACATCTGCCCCGCCAGCAACGCCACCGCGCCCGCCAGCGTCAGCACCCACGTCCACCGCCACTGGCGCGTCAGGTTCTTGAGCGCGGAAACCCCGCCCGCGCAACCCGCCGCCGCCAGCACGCACAACGCGGGGAAAACCCACGCCGCCACCAGCGGCTGGTCGCCATACCGATGCTGACCGTGGCCGAAGACGCCCCACGTCAGCGGATACGCAAAACCGAGAAAGCCCAGCAGCCCCAGCTTTTCCGTCGGCCCGGCAAACTCCGCGTAGCGCGTCCCGCGCAAAGCGTATCCCGCGCCGAGGTAAATCAACCCCATCAGCGCGTAGAGCAGGATTTGGTTTTCATCGTTGCCGAAAAAGAACCAACTGCTGCGCTCGTTGACTTCCAAACCGAACCACAGCCCGAACGCCAGCAGCGAGAGGATGTGCAGCGCCTTGGAGCGCAGAATCCACGGCAACGCCGCAATGCCCGCCCACCACAGCAGAAAGGCGTTCGGCAGCCGGGAGGAAAGGTTGTAGCTCTGGCCGAGCAGCGCGATGTTGCCGAGGAACAGCCCCGCGCCGACGCCATGCAACGCCTCGCCGCTCTTGCGATATTTGCCGTGCACCTCGCGCAGCCACCAGCCCGCACCATGCGCGCCGAGCATGAGCCCGACGCCCGTGGCGATCTTCACGCCACGCGGGATGGCGTTCCAGTTCGCGGAGATCAGCAGGATGATCCCCGCCGTGATCAGCACCGCACCAATCATCGAAACGATGGCGAGGAATTTGCCGCCCTCCTCTTTCAGATCAAAGTGGGCGATGATTTTCTGCCGTTGCTCTTCAGTGATGAGCCCGGCTTCATGGAGTCGGTTGATGTCGTGATGTTTCATGGTTGCGGCGGATTGATTTTGGACCGCAGAAATTTATGAGCCGCCTGCACCGTCTCCCGCTCGCTGCCGCTGCCGGGGTCGCCCCAGACCCGGAAGGCATGGTTCTCGCCGGCGCGACCGTCGATCACCAGCAGCCGGCAAAAGTAAAATCGTTCCAACCGCACCGTCTGCATCGCCGCATAGGACAGGGCGAATTCCGGGGGTTCGTTCGCAAATTTTCCGCGGCCATAAAAGCGCAATTCGGTGGCGGCTAGCACCAGTCGTCCGGAAACCCAGCCGGCGTTGGGGTCGCCGGGCGACTTGTAATCCTTCACTCCGGCGAGCCAGTTGGCCCGCGCTTGGAACTGGACGGAGGGATCATGATTGGTGATTGCCGC
>JAFMIX010000308.1 GCA_017853785.1 Verrucomicrobiales bacterium | reverse complement strand
AGCCGCTCCCGCCAAGTCTGCGAAACCAGCCTCAGGATTTGCGAACACGCCGTTCGCCAGCCTTGATGTTGGCGGGCAAACGCAAGGCAGCTAAAACATCGGCTCTGGCAGGTGCCTTGCCGGCAGTTTCCGGAGGCATAAATCAGCTGATCGCGCCGCGTTGCCGGAGCAGCGCCTCCATCGCCCGGTCCATGAGAAGTTCGGCGAGCGGTTGAGTGGCGGCGTCCAAAGCGGTGTGGGCGGACTTCAGGCGGGGGAGCTCGCCCGTCTTGGTGGCTGGCTGTTCCGTGGCGAGCGCTGCGGTCAGTTCTTGGATCGCGGCTTCAACCTGGGCGCGGTAGGCCGGCTCCAATTCGGCAGAGCACTCGGCGAGGCCGGTCTGTGCGGCGGTGAGGACTTCCTGGGCTTTCAACTTCGCCTCAATCCACCGGCGTGCAGCCAGATCCTCGAAGGCGTGTTCGACGGATTCCTCGACCATGCGCTGGACCTCGGTGTCCGCCACATCCACGGCGGACTTCATCTCCACGATTTGCTGTGCGCCGGTTTTCAGGTCGCGGGCGAGGACGTGGAGAATGCCGTTGGCATCAATCTCGAACTGCACGCCGACGCGCGGGACGCCGCGCGGCGCACGCTCGAAAGCCACAGCAAACTTGCCGAGGCTCCAGTTGTCGGCGGCGCGTTCGCGTTCGCCCTGCAACACGTGGATGAGCATCTCGCGCTGGTGGTCCACGGCGGTGGTGAAGACTTCGCCGGCCTTCACGGGGATGGTGCTGTTGCGCGGGATGATGATGTTCATCAAGCCGCCGAAGGTTTCGAGGCCGAGGGAAAGCGGCGTGACGTCGAGCAGCAGCAGGTTCTTGAACTCCCCGCTGAGGATGGCGGCTTGGATGGCGGCACCAAGCGCGACGGCTTCGTCGGGGTTTTGCGAGGTGTTTAGCAACGGCCCGCTGCGCTCGTGGAAGCTGTCGCCGAGGCGGACGCCGCCGCGTTCTTCCTCGAATTCCGCGCAACCGAACCACTCGCCGACTAGCCGGCGAACGAGCGGCATGCGCGTCTGGCCGCCGACAAGGATGACCTGGTCGAGTTGCTTGGCCTCGAGCTTCGCATCGGCGAGCGAGCGGAGGCAGTGCGGGCGCGTGCGCTCGATGAGGTCGCGGGTGAGACGCTCCAGTTCGTCGCGGGTGAGGCGATGGCTGAAGGAGAAGTCCGGCGTGAGGAAGGGCAGCGCGATTTCGGTTTCGGTCTCGGTGGAGAGGCGGATTTTGGCGGCTTCGGCGGCTTCGCGGAGGCGGGCGAGGAGCGCCGCTCCGTCGTTTCCTGCCCGCACGAGGTCCGGGCCGCCGCTGGCTTTGATGCGTTCAGCAAGGAAGTCCACCAAGCGTTTATCGAGGTCGTCGCCGCCGAGACGAGTGTTGCCGTTGGTGGCGAGGACTTGGAAGACGCCGTTGTTCAACTCGAGTATCGAAAGGTCGAAAGTGCCGCCCCCCAAGTCATACACGGCGATTTTGGAATGCTCCTGCAAGCGGTCGAGGCCGTAGGCGAGCGCGGCGGCGGTGGGTTCGTTGACGATGCGTTCAACCGTGAAGCCGGCCAGCTCCCCTGCCCTTTTAGTCGCGTTGCGCTGCGCGTCGTTGAAGTAGGCGGGGACGGTGATGACGGCACGGGTGACGGACTCGCCGAGGTCCGCTTCTGCCGCGAGCTTCAGCTTCTTCAGCACTTCGGCGGAGATTTCCTCAGGGGTGAAATCGCGGCCGTGAACCGGAATTGTCACCGGGCCCGCGCCTTCGCCGCGCACCGGGTAGGTCACGAGCATGTCCTCGCGCGGAATGTCCACGCCACGCCGGCCGATGAAGCGCTTCACCGAGTAGGCCGTGGTGGCGGGATGGAGCACGCGGACGCGGGTCGCGGCGTGGCCGACGACGGGCGCGGTCCCGGGAGCCGGGAAATGCACGACGCTCGGGCAGAGACGCTGGCCGTCGGCGTCCGCGATGACGTAGGGGATGCCGGAATCCACCGTCGCGACGAGCGAGTTGGTGGTGCCAAGGTCAATGCCGACGATTTTGGACATGGGCGGATGTCAAACGAATGGGGACGAGCGAATTGGGAAGCAAAACGGCCAGAGCGTCGCTGCTCTGGCCGTTCGCGGGAAGTTCATGGCGTTACTTGAGCAAGGCCAACGCCGAGGCGACCAGCTTGTCGGCGCTGAGGCCGTGCAGCTTGTAGAGCTCTTCGGCGAGGTAGGCGCTCTGGCCGAACTCACCGGGAATGCCCAGGGAGGTCATGCGGTGCGCGATGCCCGCGCGGCTCAACGCGTGGCTGACTTGCGCGCCCATGCCGCCGACGACTTGGTGGTCTTCGATGGTCACGACGCGGCCACCGGCGGCCTTCACGGCGGCACCGATGGTCTCGATGTCCACGTGGTTGATGAAGGGGTTGTTGATGACGGTCGCCTTCACGCCTTGCTCGGCGAGCTTCTTGCCGGCGGCAATGGCCTTGTCGAGCAACACGCCGCAGCCGATGAGGACGACGTCGGTGCCTTGCGACAGCACCTGCGCCTTGCCCCACGGATAGGTCGCGCCGGGAATCCAGCTCATCGGGTAGTTCTCGCGGCCCACGAAGAAGATATAGCTCTCGCCGTCCTTGCCCGCCGCGCGGTCGGCGGCGTAGCGCGTGATGGCTTGATACATGAGCGACTCCGCCTCATCCGGGCAGCTCGGCATGATGACGCAGGTGTGGGGGATGGCACTGAGCGCCGCGAGGTAGGTCGTGGCTTGGTGGCTCGCGCCGTCGGCGGCGTCTTGGAAGCCGATGTGGCTGAACATCGCGA
>JAFMIX010000043.1 GCA_017853785.1 Verrucomicrobiales bacterium | reverse complement strand
GAGCTCGACGCCGCTGTCGAGGTTTGACGGCACGATGTCCCAGTAGTGCAGGAAGGCGTTCTTCGTGAAGCCGATGTCCACGAACGCAGCCTTGAGGCCGTCTTCGAGGTTTTTCACGCGGCCCTTGAAGATGCTGCCGACGAGGCGTTCCTCGTTGGTGCGTTCGATGGTGAACTCCTCGAGCTTGCCTTTCTCGATGACGGCGACGCGCGTCTCCAACGATTCGGCGTTGATGACGACGTCCTTGTCCGACTTTTGCTTGGGGCGGATGAGCTGCTGGACTTTTTTGACGACGTTGCCGGCGGCAGCCTTGATGGCACCGAGCAAGCCCTGCGGCTTGGGCTCGAGGTCCACCGGCTGATAGGGCGCTTCTTCCTCGACGACCTCGGGGGTCTCCAGGTTCGGCTGGCGGAACTGGCGGTTGGGCTTCTCGCCGGGCGCGAGCGTTTCCGGCTCGGGCGCGGCGGGCGCGCCTTCGGGCGGGAGGCCGGCGGCGAGATTTTCCGCGCGCTCGATCTCATTGAGATGGCGGCGGTCATAGACTTTCTCCGGGCCGCCGGTCTGGGCGACGGCTTCAGCGCGGGCTTCCTGGGCGCCGCGGTCATTGCGCGGGGGTTGGTTGGGGTTCATGCCACCGCCGGGGCGGAAGCGCATTCCTCCGCGCCGACGGCGGGAGAAGTTTCGTTTTGGTTGTGGTTGGTCACTCATAATCTTAATAACCCTTTCGGTGGATGTGGATGTTCTGCAGGAGGCCGATGGCGATCAGCGAGCACAGCACCGAGCTCCCGCCGTAGGACAGCAGGGGCAAGGGCACGCCCGTCACAGGCATCATGCGGATGTTCATGCCGATGTTGATGAAGACCTGGCTGAACAGGAGCGTGACGACGCCCACAGCCAGGAGTTTGCCCAGGCGATCGCGTGCCTGGCCGGCGGTTCTGATCCCGGTGAACAGCACCACCGCGTAGAGCGTGACGACGATCACGCTGCCTACGAATCCTTTCTCCTCGGCAATGACGGAGAAAATGAAATCGTTATGGGCGACTGCGCGCGGCAGATAGCCGAGCGCATTCTGGGTGCCCTGCCGCCAGCCCTTGCCCAGCAGCCCGCCCGAACCTACGGAAATCATCGCCTGCCGCACATTGTGCTGGTCGTCGAAATGTTGTTTCCGCAGCTCCAAAATCTTCGCCGGCGACGCACCAGCCGGGGGCCGATCTTCCTGCCCGAAATAAACGAGCAGCCGCCGCCGCTGATACGGCTCGAGCTTCACCGAATACCACGCGTCGGGCCGCGCGAAGAAAATATCCGCCAGCAACAGCAGCCCCAGCAAGCCCACCGCGCCGCCGAGCCGGAGGAGATACCGCCGGGGCGTGCCCGCGACGAACAACATCACCACGCCCGTGGGCACGAGCACCAGCGCGGAGCCGAGGTCGGGCTCCTTCATGATGAGCACGAACGGCAACGCGAGCAGACCCATCGCCTTCCAGAACACGCGCGGCGATTTCAGTTCGCCCGCAGGCCGGCTGGCGAAGTGCGCCATGGCGAGGATAAACGCGAGCTTGGCGAATTCGCTGGGCTGGAATTGGAAGAAGCCCAGGTCGATCCAGCGGCGCGCGCCGAAGCGCGTCGCTCCGATGAACGGGATCAGCACCGCCACCAGCGTCAGGATGGACGCCCAATACGCCACCAGCGCCCAGCGCACCAGCGATTGATAATGCACGACCGCCAGCACCACCGCCGCCGCGCCGCCGAGCACATACCAGACGATCTGCCGGAAAAACATCTGGGGCAGCAGCCAGCCAAAAAATTGCGGCAGCGGCAGCTCGTGATATTGCTGCCAGAACCCGACCGGCTCGTGGACCATCGTGGCGCTGTAGACGAATGCGGCGCCCCCGACCATGAGGCCGAGGACGGCGAGCAACTGGAGCAGGTCCAGTCGCGCCGGGCGTTCGTTAAGCGGGGTGCCGAGCATCATTTCAATTTTGCGCCAGCGGGGCCGGGTTGGCGCGCGCCGACTGTTCGCGTTTCTGGAGCGCGAGGTAAATCTCCCTGGCGATGGGCGCGCAGGTGCCGCCGCCGGAACTCCCGCTCTCCACCATCACGACGACCACGTAGCGGGGGTTTTCATACGGCGCGAACGAGGTGAACCATGTCGTGTGGTCGGTCACCTGGTTGCGCGCGTCCATGATCTGCGCGGTGCCGGTCTTGCCGCAGACGCGGAATCCGGGAACCTGCGCGGCGCGCCCGGTGCCATCGGCATCCTCCACGTCGGCGAGCATTGCGGCGCGGACGATCTCCAGCGAACGCGGCTTCACGCCGAGGTCGTCGCGCACGCGGCCGGCGGGAAAAGTTGTCGGCGGCTGGCCGGTGCCGGCGAGCGGCTCCAGCCGGTCCACGAGGCGCGGCCAGAGGACTTTGCCGCCGTTGGCGATGGCGGCGGTCATGATCGCCATCTGGACGGGCGTGACACTGATCTCGCCCTGACCGATGCAAGCGTTGGCGGTGTCGCCATCAGACCAGCCGGAGCGGAGGCGGGCGGGCTTGGGGAAAATTCCCGGCGTCTCCTGGCCGCGCGGAAGCAGGCCGGTGCGTTCGCCGAGATGCAACCGCGCGCCGAGTTGGATGATGCCCGCCATGCCGGTGCGGAGGCCGGCGTTGATGAAGTAGGAGTTGCTGGAAAGCTTCAGCGCGCGGCGGAAATCGTAGGCGCCCGGCGGGGCGGTGTCCTCGATCTTACGCCGCCCGATATAGATGCACCCGCGCCCGGCCCGAACGGGGTCAGCCTGGACGTTGTGGATTTCGGAGGGGTTGAGGCCGGCTTCGAGGGCGGCAAGGCCGACGAGAGTCTTGAAGACGGAGCCGGGCGCGTAGTTCTCCTGGAGGGCGCGGTTGATCTGGGGGCGCAATTTTTCGTCGCTCAACTGTTCCCATTGCGCGTGAGAGATGCCCTTCACAAAATTGTTCGGGTCGAACACCGGCGAGGAAGCGAGCGCGAGGAGGTCGCCGCGCTTCGGGTCCATCACCACCACCGCGCCGCGCGTGTTCGGGCCGTAGCATTGCAGGGCGCGCTCGGCGGCCTGTTGGATGGTGAGGTCAATGGTGAGGACGAGATTCTGGCCGGGCGCGACGGGAGTGAGGACGTTTTCGGACTGGCGATAGCCGAGGTGGTTGACGAGGACGGATTTGGCCCCGGCTTCGCCGCGCAGTTGCGGGTCAAAGGCGGCTTCGATGCCGATGATGCCGCGCCAGTCGGGCAGGCGGTGGTTGAAAAAGGCTTCTTCCCCTTCGGCGGAACTGTCATCGCGGCGGACATAGCCGAGGAGGTGGACGGCGGTGGGGCCGAAGGGATAGACGCGCCCGGCCTGCGTGTCCACGGCGAGCCCCGCCGGGAGATCCGGATGCTCCTCCACGCGGGCGATCTGCGCGCGGGTGAGGTTCGGCACGACGGTGAGCGGCAGAGCGAGGTGGGTCTCGTAGTGCCTGCGGAATTTCTCGGGGTCGAGCGTGACGGCCGACTGGAATTCGCCGGTGACGGCAGCGACGACGTTGCTGACGACGGCGTAACGGGTGGCGCGGGCCAGCTCGCTGCGTTGGTCGCGCTTGAGTTTGAGGCCGGCTTTTTTGCAGGCGGCGATGCGGGTGTTGAAGGCGCGCTGGAACGCGGGGCTGAATTCCTCGAGGTAGAGGCTGAGGTGGTAGCTGGGCTGGTTTTCGGCGAGCGGCGTGCCGTTGCGGTCGAGGATTTTGCCGCGCGGCGCCGGGACGCGCACGGTGCGGCAGGACTGGGTCTCCAGCTTGGCCTCATAGAACCGGGCGCGCACGACCTGCACCCACCAGAGGCCGATGAGCAACACCGCCAGACCGCCAAAGACGCCCGTGGCCAGCAGGCGCAGGCTCGGGTCGCTTTTTTTCAGTTGGTCGAAAATCAGCATGGGCGGTTAACCACGAATGGACCCAAATCGACACGAATACAAACCCATGACGAATGACGAAGCTCGGATGACGCTTGAATGACTCCTGTCGAAGGCCAAATTCCAAAGCGCGCCGGCCAGACGTTGCGCCGCAGCCGGGCGGGCTGAAGCAAGACGGTTTAGGCCTTCGTCATTTCCAGGCGCGGCTTCAATCCGGGGTAATCCGGGGCGAATGAATTCGGGTTTATTCGTGTTCATTCGTGGTTAAAAACGTCCGCGCCGGATCTGGCGGTCGGGACGGAAACTGGTCTCGGTCAGGGGGCGGTAAAAAAACGCGCCGCGGATGAAAGCGAACAGGCGGAACATCACCGGCGTCACCAGGCCGCCGCCGAGACTCATCACGAGCCATTGCCAGAGCGTGCCCCAGCCGACGAACGGCGCATGCCCGCCGGTGAACAGCAACAGCAAAGTGAGCAACGGGGCGGCGGCACTCGCGGCCAGGCCGAGGATGAATTGCGCGAACAGCTGATCGCGCAGGATGAATTCGCGCTGGCGGTGGATGAGAAAGCCGATGCCAAAAAGCGGCAGCATGGAGATGCCGAGCGGGTTGGCGGAGAGCGCATCAAACGCGAGTCCGCCGCCGACGGCCAGCAGCGCCACGGTGGTCAACCCGCCGGTGAGGCTGGCGTAAACGACGAGCGCGGGCAGCAAATCAATTTGCGCGCCGAGCGAGCCGCGAGTGCCGCAGGCGGCCTGGAGGAACACGGCCACAAAAGCCGCGAGCAGGATGAGGATGGTGTTGATGGGATTCATGGGAACAGCACCCACACTTCCTCCAGCGCGCTCAGGTTGGCGGCGAGTTTGACGCGGGCCTCGGTGTAGAGGCCGAATTCGACGGCGCGGAAATCCACGATGGTGCCGAGCGGAATGCCCGCCGGGAAGATGCCGCCCTGGCCACTGGTGACGACATTCTGGCCGGGCGCGAGAATGGCGTTGCGCGAAAGGAAGCCGAGGTTGACGAGCGAGGGGTCCAGCACGGCGGCGCCGGCGTTGATGATGCCTTGGTCGCGGGCGGGATTCTGCACCAGCGCGGCGGCGCGGCAGGCGGGGTCGCCGAGCAGGATGACCTGGGCGCGGGTGAGGCTGACGGCGCCGATGCGACCGACAAGGCCGTCGGGGGTCAGGACGGGCAGGTTTTCGCGGAGGCCATCGCGGCGGCCGAGGTCGATCTGGACGGTGCGCCACCAGTTGGCGGGTTCGCGGAGGACGACATTGGCGAGCTTGAGTTTCCACGGGGCGCGGGTCTGCCAGCCGAGGAGTTGGTGGAGCCGGGCGTTCTCGCGGGTGGCGGCTTCGGCCTGGAGAAGGCGGAGGCGGAGTTCGGCATTTTCACGGCGGAAGACTTCGTTCTGGCGGACGAGTTCATTGCGGGGGGTGAGGTTGGCGGCGGCGTTTTTGCCGAGTTGTCCGGTGGCGCTGGCCGCGCCGAAGAGCGGCAGGTAAAGGCCGCCGAGGGCCTGCTTGAGCCGGGCCGGGAGCCCGCCGGGCAGGTTCAGGACAATCAGCGTCAGCACCAGGACGGCGCCGAGAACGACGTATTGCTTCTTTTTAAACATCCACTACCACAGTCAAATTTTTGCGACACGGCCTGCGTGCCGACGGCGGCCATAGACCGCCGCTACAGGACTGGAGGTGGAATCAGACGGTGGAGTCCGAAGAGACGCGCTTGAGGAAATGGAGTTCCTGCAACACCCGGCCAGTGCCTTCGGCCACGGCGGTGAGCGGATCGTCGGCGATGTGCACCGGCAAGCCGGTTTCTTCCGCGACGAGGCGGTCGATGCCCCGCAGCAACGCGCCGCCGCCCGCCATGACAATGCCGCGATCGACGAGATCGGCGGAGAGTTCGGGGGGGCAGCGTTCGAGGGTGATGCGGATGGACTCCAGTATCTGGGAGAGCGGTTCTTGGAGGGCTTCGCGGATTTCTTCCGAGCGGATGGTGATGGTCTTCGGCAGACCGGCGCTCAGATCGCGACCCTTGACTTCCATGGTCAATTCCTGCTCCAGCTTGAACGCGGATCCGATGCGTATTTTGATCTCTTCCGCGGTTCGTTCGCCAATCATGAGGTTGTAGGCGCGTTTCATGTGCGCCACGATCGAATCATCGAATTCGTCTCCGCCCACCCGCAGGCTGCGGCTGAAGACGATGCCGGCCAGGGAGATGATTGCGATCTCGCAAGTCCCGCCGCCGGTGTCCACGATCATGTTGCCCGCCGGCTCATGCACCGGCAGACCCACGCCGATGGCGGACGCCATCGGTTGTTCGATCAGGTAAACCTCGCGCGCACCCGCATGGGTGGCCGAGTCTTTGACTGCGCGTTTCTCCACTTCGGTGATGCCGGAAGGCACGGCCACGACCACGCGGGGCGCGATGAGCTTCCGGTTGTGCACCTTCTGGATGAAGTGGCGCAGCATTGCTTCGGTAATCTCGAAGTCGGCGATGACGCCGTCTTTCATCGGTCGGATGGCGATGATGTTACCGGGCGTGCGGCCCAGCATCCGTTTGGCTTCTTCGCCTACGGCCAGCACGTTGGTCGTGCCGGCCTGGATGGCCACCACCGAAGGTTCGCGCAGGACGATGCCCTGATCCCGCACGTAAACGAGCGAGTTGGCCGTGCCGAGGTCAATTCCAATATCATTGGAAAACAGGCTTTTGAGATGCGCAAACATGGATTTACCTAACTAAGACGACAGGCTAAAAGAACTCCGGCAGCGGGGTCAAGACTATTACCGAAGCCAGGCGGCCCAAAAAGCCGGTGGTGGCAGGGTTTTAACGCGAAAGTTCCCCGGCAGCCACATTCTACCCGATCTGACCGCCGGAGTCGGGCGCGGCCGAAAAGATAATTGCCGATAGTTGTTGCTATCCGGCCGGAACCCGTCAGTCTCCCCCCGTCTGTTAGATAGCTAGTCTCTTTCAAGGCATGGTGAATCTTCAAGTGAACTTGTTTCAGTGATGATTTTAGACCCGGCGTTCGGGAACAGTCTGTAGAAAGTTGCGGTTAGTCGGACAGTATCACATCACATGAGCAATAAACTATTCGTAGGAAATCTTTCCTTCAATACCACTGAAAACGACCTTTCCGACGCGTTCGCCGCGTTCGGCACGGTCACGGAAACCAACCTGATGATGGATCGCATGACCAATCGCCCCCGCGGCTTTGGTTTCGTGACCATGAGCAACGCCGACGAGGCCCAGAAGGCCATCGACGGGTTGAACGGCAAGGACATGGACGGACGCGCCCTCACCGTCAACGTGGCCAAGCCCCGTGAAGAACGCGCCCCCGGCGGCGGCGGCGGTCGTCGTGAATACGGCGGCAGCGGCGGCGGTTACGGTGGTGGCGGCGGCGGCGGTCGTGGTCGCTACTAAGCCAACCCGATAATTTCACGGCGGGGTTCGGTGTGAACCGGACTCCGCCTTTTTCTTTTCCCAGTCATTCGTCCTCCTGTCGGTCCCCAGCCATGAAAGAACAACACATAGAAGTTGAAGGCAGTGTCACGAGCGTTTTGCCCGGCACGATGTTCCGCGTGGAACTGGACAACAAGCACCTCGTCCTCGCCACCATCTGCGGCAAGATGCGCAAACGCTGGGTCCGCCTCACCGTCGGCGACCGCGTGAAAATGCAGATGTCGCCCTACGACCTCGACAAAGCCCGCATCACCTGGCGGTTGAAGTAAAGGCAGCCCCCGCGGTCAAACCTGATTCCCGCCGGCCCGGGCCTGCAGTTCCGCCACCTGCTTCTCCAGCTCCCGCAGCCGGTGGATCATGTCCGGCAACTGCTGTTGCGCGATCCACTGCCGCTTGGTCTGCTTGTCCGGCGCGGCGGGGATGCCGAGCACGACGCCCTTGTCCGGCACGTCGCGCATCACACCGGACTTCGCCCCGACCGTCGCCTGCACGCCGAGTTTCAGATGCCCGGCGATGCCCGACTGCGAGGCGATCACGCAATAATCCCCCAACTGCGTGCTGCCCGCAAAACCCACCTGGCCCATCACGAGGCAATGTTTTCCCATCACCACGTTGTGCGCGACGTGAACTAGATTATCAATCTTTGTCCCCGCGCCGATGACTGTGCTGCCGAGTGCGGCGCGGTCGATCGCCGCGTTCGCGCCGATCTCCACGTCGTCGTGGATGACCACGTTGCCGACCTGCAGCATCTTGCGGTGGCGGCCCTCGTCGAAGACGTAGCCGTAGCCGTCCGCGCCGATGACCGTGCCGGCATGGATGCTCACGCGGTTGCCGACGCGGCACTGCGCGTAGATGACCACGTTCGGAAACAGACAGCCGTCCGCGCCGATCTGGCAATCGCGCCCGATGTGATTCCCGCCCATGAGCACCGTGCGGGCGCCGATCTTCGCGCGCGCGCCGATGACGCAGCCCGGCCCGATGTGCGCCGTGGGGTCAACTTGCGCCGAGGCGGCCACCGTCGCGGTCGCGTGCACTCCAGGCGCGTGGGTATCCGGCGGAAAAAACAGCGGCAACAGCCGCGCCGCGGCCACGCGCGGGTTCGGCACGCGGATGAGCACCTTCTTCGCGCCGGGAAATTCGCCGGAGACGAGGATTGCGCTGGCCGCGCTCGCCGCGGCGGCGGCGAAGTAACTCTCCTTCTCCGCGAACGTGAGGTCGCCCGGCTTGGCGAGATCCGCCGGGGCGAACCCGGTGATTTCAACCGAGCCGTCGCCGACGACGCTGCCCCGGAGTTGTTCGGCGATTTGAGCGGCAGTAAAAGTCATAGCGTGATAGATTTCGGGGATGGGGGCTCCAGTGGCGGAGAGAGTGAATAAATCCCCGCACTTGTCGATGAAAACTTCGCGGCGGCGCGAAGTTTCGGCTACGAAGTTGCAAAATGCACGTAGCCCGCGCCGGTGAACGGCATCACGCCGCGACCATCCCGCAACGCCAGCCCGGGGCCCGAAGTGATCTTGCCGATGCACGTCAGGCGCGTGCCGGGAAACTTCGCCTTCCACGCATCCAGCAGCGCCACCGCGTCCTTGGCAGCCACGGTGAAGAGCAATTCAAAATCCTCGCCGTCCGTGAGCGCGGCGAGCAACGCGGGCTTGGCGGTATCGCCCGCCTTGCCGGCGAGCTTCGCCGCGCGGCTGACGGGGATGGACCGGGTGAGCAGCTCCGCGCCGACTTTGCTGGCGGCGAGAATGTGCTTCAGGTCGCCCGCGAGGCCGTCGCTCAAATCAATCATCGCGTGCGGCGGGAAATGCTCCGCCAGCCAGCGCGCCTCCGCCAAGCGCGGCTCGAAATCCAGATGCCGCCCCGCCAGCGAACCACCGAGCTCGCCGGTCACAAAAATCGCATCGCCCACTTCCGCGCCGGAACGCAGCACGCACTTGCCGCGCGGCGCGAACCCCAGCAACGCGAGATTCAGCAGGATGACCGGGTTCGTCGTCGTCTCGCCGCCGACGATGGCCACGCCGTGTCCGTGCGCGACCTCGGCCAGGCCCGCGTAGATTTTTTCCACGAACGCCGCATCGAAATCACGCGGCAGGCCGAGCGTGACCACCGCGTGCTGCGGCGTGCCGGCCATCGCGGCGATGTCGCTGAGACAGCGGGCCAGCGCCTTGCGGCCGATTTTCTCCGGCGGCGTGTCCTTGGTGAAATGCACACCTTCCACGACGGCGTCCGTCTTGAAGAGGAACAACTTGTCCGCCACGCCGAGGTCGAGCACGGCGCAATCATCGCCCGCGCCGACCACGACGGATTTGTTCGTGGGCAGCGAGTGCGTGAGCTTCGCGATGAGTTCAAATTCGTTCATGCTGAATGCCACGGTTCGGGCGAACCGCGAAATACGCGAACCACGCGAAACACAGCAGGAAGGTTCGGCCAGCCCGACCGAATGACTTTCATCCCGCAGCAGCAACGCCCGCCGCTCCCCATCGCTGGTCCGTTCGCGGATTTCGTGTATTTCGCGGTTTCCATTCCGGTTATTTTCAAGGATGCGGCGGACATTGGGCCGCTTTGAGAATAAACAACATCGCAAAGTTGGCCGCATTAAAAATCGTGTGGACGATGATGGGCGCGAGCAGATTGTCCGTGCGTTCGTAGAGCAGCGCCAGAACCACCGCGAGGACGACGAGCGGCAGCAGGATGGGCAGGCTGCCGTGGATGAGCGCGAACATCAATGCCGTGCCCCACAACCCCCAGCGCGGAAACCCGCGCTGCTTGAGGAACGGATACAGGATGCCCCGGAACAACATCTCCTCCACCGGCGGCGCGAGCCCGATGGCCACCATGCCGATGAACACCTGTTTGCCCAACGTCTCCGAATCGCGCAGCAGCCGGATGGCGTCCTGCTCACCCACATCGAAGCCGAGCGCCTGCAGGGCGGTGGCCGAGAGCCATTGCAAACCCCACACCACCGGCAACGCCGCGAGCCCCACCGCCACGCCCCAACCCACCGCGCCCCGCCAATCCGTGCGGAAACCGAACGCCGCCGCCCAACCCGTCTGCTGCTCGCGCAGAAACCACGCGATGCAGACCAGCCCGGCCACCTGGAACGCCAGCACCGCCAGCAACAGGTGCAGCAGCGAATCCTCCACCAACCGGTCGCCGAACAGCTTGCGGGCGATGCTGGCGAGCACGAGGCCGACGGCGAATGCCGCCAGCAACCGCATCCCCAACCGCAGGATGGCTTCGAGCTGCCAGGATTTTTGCGAGACCATGCGGGCAGGTTAATTCAAACCCGCCGCCGCGCCATCCAAATTGCGCCCGTCAAGCGGGCGGCGTCAGGGGCAGCGCGCGGTCGTGGGCGAGATGTTCCTCACACACACGGAAGAAGTCGGCGGTGGTGGGCACGCGGCGGATTTCATGCAGGAACTGTTCGCCCACGCCTGCGCCGATGAAGTTCATGAATTTCTTCATGCGCTGCACTTGCGAGGATTCGCGCACGCCGGGCGTGATCTCGCCGTCCCAGAGTTCGCGGATGTAGCGCAGCACGGCGCGGCCGGTGGGGAGCGGCTCCGGTTCGCCGCGCTGGCGCTGGCGGATCTGGTCGAAGAGCCAGGGGTTGCGGATGGCGCCGCGCCCGATCATCAGGCCGTGCACGCCGGTCTCGGCGGTCAGCGCCAAGGCCTGCGCGGCGCTGTGGACGTTGCCATTGAGGAGCACGGGGCATTTCAAGGCGCGCGTGGCCTGCGCGATGAGGTCGTAGCGCACGCCGGGCCGATACATCTGGAGCACGGTGCGGCCGTGGACGGTGAGGAGGTCGATGGGATGTTTGGCGAAGAGCGGCAGGAGGGCGTCGAATTCGGCGGGGGCGTCGAAGCCGAGGCGGGTTTTGACGGTGAAGGGGATTTGCACCGCATCGCGCAACGCGCCGAGGATGGCGTCGATGCGCGCGGGTTCGCGGAGCAGGCCGCCGCCGGCGCATTTGCGATAGACGATGGGCGCGGGGCAGCCGAGGTTCAGGTCGATGGCGGCGACGGGATATTTCTGGAGGAGCTTGGCGGTGCGGACGAGCGCGGGGATGTCGTTGCCGATGAGTTGGGCGACGACGGGGCGGCCGGTGGGGTTCTCGGTGATGGATTTGAGGATCCACTTCTCGGGGGTGGAGTCGCCGTGGACGCGGAAGTATTCGGTCCAATAGACATCCGGCCCGCCGTAGCGCGCGATGACGCGCATGAATTCGAGCGTGGTGACGTCCTGCATGGGCGCGAGCGCGAGGAGGGGTCTTGGCCCAGCGGCTCCGACCCCGCAAGCGGGGGCGGGGGCGCGGAGCAGGGCGGAAAATGTCTGGGGCGGTGTCACGCGGGGCGTATTAAGCCGGAACCGGGCGGGAGAAGAAACCACGAATGGACACAAATGAGGGTTCACCCACCGGTTGCCGGACAAGGGCGCAGCCACCGATCCCCGGGCGGATGGGGGTTCATCCGTGTCCGTTGGTGGTTTAAAAAATTTGCTTCGTCTTTGAGGCGGTTTTGCCCAACATCGCCGCCACCATGAGCATAGCAAAAAAAGTTTTCATCGGCACCGACAGTGGCGCAACGACCACGAAGTTTTCCGCCGTGTTTGAGAACGAGGAAGCCGTCAGCACGAAGGTGCTGCAGCGCGCCACCAGTTCGGAGAAGGGCCGCGAGGGGGTCATCGCCGCGTGGGTCGGCGGCGTGGGCGAGTTCCTCGCGCAGAACAATCTCCAGTGGGCGCAGGTCGCGGGCGTGGGCCTCGCGATCCCCGGGCCTTACGAACGCTACGGCGTGTGGGGCAAATCGGCGAATCTGCCCGCGAGCTTCTGCGGCTGGGACGTGCGGGCGGATTACGCGGCGGCGCTGGCCCAGAAGGTCGGGCGCGCCGTGCCGCTCTGCGTGGGCAACGACGGCAATTACGGCGGCGTGGCCGAGGCGAAGCTCGCGCGCGGCGACCGGAAAGTTTCCGTGGCGATGCTCATGCCCGGCTCGGGTCTGGGCGCGGCGTTCGTGGGCGCGGACGGCCTTTGCCTGGACGGCGACACGCTCGCCGGCATGGAGGCGGGCCACATGCCCGTGCCGTTGCAGTTGTTCGGCGCCACCGCCACGCCGTTGCCGTGCGGCTGCGGGCGCGACTGGGGTTGCGTGGAGGCCTACACGACGATCTCCGGCCTGCCGCATCTGCTCACGGAAAAGCTGAAAAAATATCCCGACCACGAGCTCGCCAAATCCACGGCCACACCCAAG
>JAFMIX010000042.1 GCA_017853785.1 Verrucomicrobiales bacterium | reverse complement strand
TGCGGCATGAGCGACGAGCCGGTGGTGTAGGCGTCGCCGATCTTGATGAAGTTGAACTCCGCGCTGGCCCAGAGGATGACGTCCTCGGCGAGCCGCGAGAGATGCACAGCTGCGAGCGCGGCGGCGGCGGAGAATTCCACAAGAAAATCCCGGTCGCTCACGGCGTCCATGGAATTTTGCGTGAGCTGCGGTTTGCCGTTCGCGTCCACGAAGCCAAGCAGCTTGGCGACGAGTTCGCGCTTTAGCGGCAGGGTTGAGCCGGCGATGGCGCCGCTGCCGAGCGGGCAGACGTTGACGCGCGACCAGCAATCCCACAGCCGGTCGCAATCGCGCTCCAGCATCTCGACATAGGCAAGCGCGTGGTGCGCGAAATAGACGGGCTGGGCGCGTTGCAGGTGCGTGTAGCCGGGGATGAGGACGTCGGAATATTTCTCGCCGAGCGTGACGAGGGCACGTTGCAGGTCGGAGATTTCACCGAGCAGAAACGCGATTTCGTCCCGCAACCAGAGCCGCACGTCGAGAGCGACCTGGTCGTTGCGGGAGCGAGCGGTGTGGAGCTTCGCGCCGGCGGGGACGCGGGCGGTGAGCGCGGACTCGATGTTCATGTGGACGTCTTCGAGTTCCGGCTTCCACTGAAATTTGCCGGCTTCGATCTCGCGGGCGATGGCTTTGAGGCCTTTGCCGATGGCGGCGACTTCTTGGCGCGTGAGCACGCCGATCTTGCCGAGCATGGCGGCGTGGGCGAGCGAGCCGGCGATGTCGTGCCGCCAGAGCCGCCAATCAAAGGAGATGGATTCGGAGAAGGCGGCGACGTCCGCGCCCGGGCCGTGGGCGAAGCGTCCGCTGCGGGAGACGGGGGAGTTGGTTTTCATGCGATTAAAAGTGGTTGGAATTTGCGCCGCGCCGCAGGAAAAGTCACTCCCAAACACGAAAAGTCGGGTTGCCGGGCGGCGCGAAAAATGGGATGTTGGCCGTGGTCATGAGCGAATTCAAATATGCCTGTCCTCACTGCGGCCAGCACATCCGGTGTGATGCGGCGCAGAGCGGCACGATCATGGAATGCCCGACATGCTTCCAGAAAATCGTTGCCCCGCAGGCGCCGGCGGTCCATGACCCGAAATTCATCCTGACCGGCAGCAAGTTGCCGAAACAGCGTCCCATCGGCACGGCGGCGGGTGGGGCGACAGTCGCGCCTGTTCCGGCGAACAAATTCCCGGTGGTGGCGTTGGTGGTGGTTTTGTTGGTCGCAGCTGTGGCAGCCGCGGCGTTCGTGTTTCGTGATAAAATTTTCAAGCCTGCCAGCGCGCCGGGTGAGCCGAAGGCAAATGACGTTCGCCGGGAGGTCGTGCCGGTGACGACATCAGTCGGGAGCAATGCCCAGTGGAAGCTAGACCTTGAGGCGGAAGCTTTCCCGGAGGCGCCCGCGGCGGGGCGCTTGAATGGGCAGGAGTTTAAATCTGATCGGGCGATCTTATTGGGGGGGCTTTTGACGTTGCGGCAGGGCGGCCAAGGCGGTCCGCCGGATCTCGGCGTGACCATCGGTCTGCACGCGGTGCGGAGCGCTGACTTGGCCGGAAAGACGATCGTCGTCACGACGAACCAGTCGCCGGTGCCAAAGGTGACGCTCCGGTCGAAAGACGCTGCGCAAAAACGGCTGCCGCGGCCGGTCAATTCCGGATATGCCCTCCGGCTTGAGTTTGGCGCGCTGGCCGGGTCGAAGTTGCCGGGGAAAATTTATCTGTGCCTGCCCGACGACCAGCAGAGCTACGTCGCGGGTAATTTCACCGCCGAAATCATCAAGCCCAAGCCGCCGACCAAACCGGTGCCGGCGAAGAAGTGATTTCTGGCGCGCGCCGGTGCGTGAATTTTGACCCGGGCGGACCAATTTCACTCTTCCAGTGGCGAGTCTGGCGGCGCACGGACGGCAATACTCGCGGAAAATGGGCAATCCCTTTATGGGCAGAGGCTGCTCCCGGCGAAAATCCCTTTGGCACGGGTTATTCTATGGATGAAACCATGAGCGCGAACCGTGAATTCAAATTTGCCTGTTCGGTTTGTCAGCAGCATCTCCAGGCGGATCTCGGGGACGTCGGTAAGATCGTCAGTTGCCCGACCTGCTTTCGGAGTCTCATCATTCCCGCGCCGTTGACCGGGCAACTGGCCCGGGTGCTGGTGCGGGCCAAGGAAGCGAATGAACCGCGCACCTTCGGTGCGAAGACCACCGCCGCCGATCACGCTTCCCCGACTGCTTTCAAGATTTCGGCGGCGGTGGCGGGGCTGATCCTTACGGCGATGGTTTCGGTGGTGATCTACTCGCTGCGGCATTGATTCCGGGCGTGCGGGGAGCGCTCTTGGCGGTCACCCGCGGTCGCTTGCGGCGGTGGAGCGGGAGTTGTTTCGCCGCCGAATTTTTCTCCGACGCAGGTTGGTTTTGCTCCGGTTGCCTGCTACACTCCGCGTGCTGTGAACATCGAACTCGTCAACACCGGCAGCGAACTGCTCCTCGGTCGCACGCTCAACACCCACGCGCAATGGCTGGGCCGACAGTTGGCGGATCGCGGCTGCGTCATCACGCGCCAAGTGACGGTCGCGGATACCGCCGCGGACATCGCGGCGGCGGTGCGCGAGGCGCTGGGCCGCGCCGACCTCGTCATCACGACAGGTGGGCTGGGCCCGACTTCGGACGATACCACGCGGGAAAGCATCGCCCGGTTGCTGGGAAAAACTCTCCGTCCGGACGCCACCGTGCTCGCGCAGATGGAAAATTATTTCGCTGCCCGCCAGCGCGTCATGCTGGACTCGATGAAGGTGCAGGCGCTCGTGCCGGAGGGCGCGCTTGTTTTACCGAACCGCAATGGCACTGCCCCGGGGTTGGCGATGGAAGCCGGCGGGAAGTGGCTCATCATGCTGCCCGGGCCGCCGCGCGAATTGAAGCCGATGTTCACGGAGTCCGTGGTGTCGCTGCTGGCGCGGATTTTTCCGGTCCGCGAAAATTATTCGTGCTGCACGCTGCGCACGGTCGGGCTTGGTGAATCGCGCATTGCCGATCAGATCGCGCCGCGATTGCAACCTCTGGTGGGGCAGGGATTGGTCATCGGTTACTGCGCCCACATGGGTCAGGTGGATGTGCGGCTGGAAGCGCGCGGCGAACCTGCGCCAACATTGATTGCAGAAGCCGCCGCCGAGGTGCGCGCCCAGCTCGGCGGGAGCGTTTTCGGCGAGGACGATGACCGGCTGGAAGCCGTCGTGTTGCGCCTGCTGACAGAGCGGCGCCAGACGTTGGCGCTGGCGGAATCCTGCACCGGCGGTCTGATGGCAAACCAACTGACGAATATCCCCGGCGCTTCGGCGGTGCTGCTCTCGGGCTTGGTGACTTACGCCAATGCGGCCAAAGAAAAATTTCTCGGCGTCCGCAGGGAAACTCTGCAGACCCATGGCGCGGTCAGCGAAGCGGTGGCGCGCGAGATGGCCGAGGGCGCGCGGCGGGAAACCGGCGCGGACTTCGCCGTGGCCGTCACGGGCATCGCCGGGCCAAGCGGCGGGACGATGGACAAGCCGGTGGGCACGGTCTTCATCGCGCTGGCCGCAGCGAGCGGGACTGTGGTGGAGAAAAAGTTCAATCCGTTCGACCGCGCGACGTTCAAGGAACTGACGGCGCGGCAGGCGCTGGACCTGTTGCGGCGGACGATTTTGGCAGCAAAAAACCCGCAGGCGTGAACCTGCGGGTTTGGTGAAGTTTGGCGGAGCGATCAGGCGTTGTCGCCGATGGCTTCCACGGGGCAGCCTTCCTTGGCTTCCTTGCAGCGGGCTTCCTCATCGGGATTTTCCGGCTGCTTGTAGACGTAGGAGTAGCCTCCGTCGTCGTTCCGTTTGAAATTGTCAGGAGCGGTTTCGCGGCAGAGGTCGCAGTCAATGCATTGATTGTCCACGAAGAATTTGCCGCCTATGTTTTCAGGATATTTATTTGCTACGTCAGCCATAAGTTGTGGGAAATATATGCCGCCCACGCCGGATAATGGCAAGCCTCATTTGAAATTTAATCATCCCGGCAGCCGGCTGAATATTCTTTTTCCGCGCTGGCAACTTTGCTAGGTTCGTATAATGGATTCAGTGAAATCTGTAGATTTTCGTCGTACCCGGATCGTCGCCACGCTCGGGCCTGCCACAGATTCGCCGCAAATGCTGCGGCAGTTGATTGCCGCCGGGGTGAACATCTTCCGGCTCAACATGTCCCATGCCCCGCATGACTGGGTGCGCCGCGTCGTTGCCGATATCCGCGCGGCCGCCAATGCGGATAATAAGTTCATCGGCATCATGATGGACACCCAAGGCCCGGCCATCCGGACCGGCGATGTCTCCATGCCGCTGGACCTCAAGCCCGGACAGAAATTCACCCTTACCGTCCGCGGCGAGGTTAGCGAAGAGGAGCATTCCGTTAACGTCAACTACGAGAACTTCGTCAACGACATCAGTGTTGGCGACGTGGTGCTTGTCGATAACGGCGCCATTCACATGAAGGTGCTTGCCAAGGCCGGCAACAAGGTCGAGTGCGAAGTCCTCACCGAAGGCACGCTCGGCAGCCGCCGCCATATCAACCTTCCCGGTGTCAAAGTCAGCCTGCCCGCGCTCACCGCCAAAGACATTCAGGACGTCGCGCTCGGCCTCGAGGTGGGCGTGGATTACATCGCGCTCTCCTTCGTGCGCGAAGCTCGCGATCTGCTCCAGCTCAAACAGCTCTTTGCCGACCACAAGACCCAACCGCTCGTTATCGCCAAGATCGAGGACCAAGAGGCCTTGCGCAACCTCGACGCCATCGTCGCCGAAGCCGACGCCGTCATGGTCGCCCGCGGCGATCTCGGCATTGAAGTGCCTTACGAGGAACTCCCCATCATCCAGCGGCGCATCGTCAAGACCTGCCAGCGCGCCGGCAAACCCGTCATCGTCGCCACGCACATGCTTGAGAGCATGATCGAATCGCCCATGCCCACGCGTGCCGAAGTCACCGACGTGGCCAATGCCGTTTACGAGCAGGCTGATGCCATCATGCTGAGCGGCGAGACCACCGTGGGCAAATATCCGCTGAAATGCATCGAGGTTTTTGACCGCATCGCCAAGCGCACCGAACGCAGCGGCGGCGCCAATTATTTTGAAGGCGCCACCCTCGGCACCACCCGGCAGAAGCTCGTCAAAAGTGCCGTCGTCATGGCCAACGAACTCAAGGCTGAGGCGATCCTGGTGTTCACCCGCCGCGGGCACATGGCGCGCCATACGGCGTGGATGCGCCCGCGCCATTCCCGCATCTTTGCGTTGTGCGCGCAGGAAGAACTCGCCGCCCGGCTGACGCTACCTTGGGGCATCACGCCGATCGTCGTGCCGTTCGACATGATTGATCCGGGGAACACCATCGAAGGCGCGCTGAAAATCCTGACTACCACCGGGCGGTTGAAAAAAGGTCAGACCATCGTGGTCATCGGCGCCATTGTCATCGGCGAACAGATGGTGGACACCGTGCAGATGCGCACGGTGGATTAGGCGACCGCAGCAGAGGTCACTCCCACTCAATCGTCCCGGGCGGTTTGCTGGTGATGTCGAACACGCAGCGGTTCACGCCTTTCACTTCGTTGATGATGCGGCTGGCGAGTTTCTCCAGCAGATCGTAGGGCAGCTTCACCCAGTCGGCGGTCATGCCGTCCTGCGATTCCACGGCGCGGATGGCGATGGTGTAATCGTAGGTGCGTTCGTCGCCCATCACGCCGACGCTGCGCACGGGCAGCAACACGGCAAAGCTCTGCCAAATCTTGTAGTATAGCCCGCTGGCTTTCATTTCCTCCACCACGATGGCGTCGGCGTTGCGCAAAATCTCGCAGCGCGAGGGCGTGACTTCGCCGAGGATACGCACGGCGAGGCCCGGTCCGGGGAACGGCTGCCGCCAGACAATCTCCTTGGGCACGCCGAGTTCTTCGCCGAGCAAGCGGACTTCGTCCTTGAACAAATTTTTCAGCGGCTCGACGAGCTTGAACTTCATGTTTTTCGGCAGGCCGCCGACGTTGTGATGGCTCTTGATGAGCGCGGCGGGATTGCCGGCGATGGGCACGGATTCGATGATGTCAGGATAAAGCGTGCCCTGCGCGAGAAACTTGGCCTTGCCCACGCGCTTCATCGCCGCTGCGAAAACTTCGATGAACGTCTTGCCGATGATTTTGCGCTTCTTCTCGGGATCGGAGACGCCTTTGAGCCGCGTCATGAAAATCTTTGTCGCATCTTCGTATTGCAACTTGATCTTGAAACTCTTGCCGAACACCTGCTGCACGACTTCCGCTTCCCGCGAACGCAGCACGCCGTTGTTCACGAAAATGCAGGTGAGTTGATTGCCGATGGCTTTGTGCAACAGCGCCGCCGCCACGCTGGAATCCACGCCGCCGGAGAGGCCGAGAATGACGTGTTCCTTGCCGACCTGTGCGCGAATCTCTTCGACAGCTTGGTCAACGTAATTGCGCATCGTCCAGTTCTTGCCGCAGCCGCAAACGCTGTGGACAAAGTTGGAAATGATTTCCTTGCCGCGCGGCGTGTGCACGACTTCCGGATGGAATTGCAGGCCGAAAAATTTCTTCGCGCGGTTTTCGATGGCGGCATATTCGGAATTTTCCGTCGTCGCCACGGTTTTGAAACCAGCCGGCATCTTGGTGAGCTTGTCGCCGTGGGAATTCCAGACCTGGAGCGACTTCGGCAACTTGGCGAAGAGTTTGCACGAGCCGTCCTTAATGGAGAGCGTGCCCTTGCCGTATTCGCGCTTGAGACCTTTCTCGACTTTGCCGCCGTTGAACTGCGCAAGCAATTGCACGCCGAAGCAGATGCCGAGAATCGGCACGCCGAGGTTGAATATCGCCTTGTCCGGCAGCGGTGCTTTGGGTGCATACACAGACGACGGTCCGCCGGAGAGGATAATGCCGCGGGGCTTCAACGCGGCGATCTCGGCGGCGGGCGTGTTGAAATGGATGATGGTCGAATAGACGTTGCACTCGCGCACGCGCCGCGCGATGACCTGCGTGTATTGCGAGCCGAAATCAAGGATGACAATCTTTTCGTTCATGACATCAATAATGAAAGGGTGATTGTCGGGACGCGGGCACGGTTTTGCGAGAGAAAAAATCAAGCGCAACGGTCGCCAACGTCCGTCGCGCCGGCCACCACCGATCAGGCAGCGGCTTCAGGCGCAGGCATAGCCGGGCTTTTTTCCTAGCGCCGGGAGCTGCGTAGCGCCGGGCCGGTGATCGGGGTTGCGGACGGGGGATGACAGCCTCGGTGTCTGCAGGAAGTCGGTGATGAGCGCATTGAGTTCGCGCACGAGTTCGCGTTTGCCGGCGGCGAGATTGTTCGTTTCGCCGATATCTTCGCGGAGGTTATAGGGTTCGAGGTGGTCGCTGCCGTTGTCGTTATCCGCGAAGAACCGGATGAGTTTCCAGTCGGCACGCCGGACGTAGGTGCCGGCCTTCTAGCCGGGCATGATTATTCCCGGGACGCCCCGAGCCGGCGCGTTTGATTTGCGATGATGGTCACCAGCCAGGCCAGCAAGACCAAAATGCCCCAGCGCACCAGCGCGTTGAGCCCGGCGGCGCCTGAGCCCGGCGAGCCGCCCAGCAGCGTATGATGCGCGAAGCGCGTGCCCGCCAGAAGCCGCGGTTCCACGCCGCGAGCATCGCCGGGAAGATGAAGAGAAACGGAAAAACCTGATAGGGCAGCGCAAGATAATCCAGCGCGACCAGCAGGCCGCACAACAGGAAGAGCAGCCACTGTTGATTCTACTGCGCCCGTTCAAACCGATAATTTTCCTTCGGCGATGTTTCGCAGTCCGTCATGTTTTTGCCCTTTTGCTTCCGTCCCGCCCCCTGATGGCGGGCTATTTTTGACGACCTTTACCTCGCCCTTGGTCGCGTCGTAGATGATCTTGTAACCATAGGGCGGCGGCGGCAGGGTGCGCAGATATTTTTTGGTGACGAGTTCGTTCAGGTCGGCTGGGTAACAGCCTTCCATCTGGTTGAAGAGGTTGAGCGCGTTGTTGATGGCGGTGGTGTCAATGCTCTTTTCCGCCGTCTGCTTGGCGTTGAGTACAGTGCCGAGGTATTCCGTCGGGGCGTTGACCGTGTTGGAAACCGTATTGGCTGCCGTGCCTGGTTTGGAGCTGTCGCCGCAACCGGTCAGGATAGCTGCCGCTGTTGCGAGCATGAGGAAAGTCGTCTTCATGAGGGCACCCTACGCCGGGTCGCCAGAAAATCCAAGCGGAAGTTAGCTCTCGCCAAAACTGTGCGAAGAAAAGGCTTTTGAATCTTCTTGCTGATCCAGTTTCCGGAGCTAGAGACTTTTCGCCGCGATGTCCCGCGCCTGCCGGATGAGCGCCAGATCCTCGATGAGACTGCCGAACCGCAGCCGCATCGCGCCGCTCTGCTGCTGGCCGAGTAGTTCGCCCGGACCGCGCAGTTTTAGGTCTGCCTCGGCGATCGCAAAACCATCGCCCGTAGCCTCCAAAACCTTCAGCCGGCCGCGTGCCTCCGGATTCTTCGCCTCCGAAATCAGGATGCAAAAACTCTCGTGCGCCCCGCGCCCGATGCGCCCGCGCAACTGGTGCAACTGCGCCAGCCCGAACGCCTCCGCGTTCTCGATAAGCATCACCGTCGCATTCGGCACATCAACGCCCACCTCGATGAGCGAAGTGGCGAGCAAGGCATTCAACTTGTTCGCCCGGAAATCCCCCATCACCGCTTCTTTCTCCGCCGGTTTCACGCGCCCGTGCAGCAGCCCGACCGTGAACGGCGCGAGTGCGCGCTGCACGTTCTCAAATTCCTTCGTCACCGCCTTGAAGCCATCCGTGCTTTCCTCGACGCGCGGATACACGATGTAAGCCTGCCGCCCCGCTTTCAGTTTGCCGCGGATGAACTCCCACACCTTCGGCAACTTGTCCCCCCCGCGGACGAACGTCTTGATCTCGCCGCGCCCGCCGGGCAATTCATCGATCACCGACACATCGAGGTCGCCGTAGAGTGCTAGGCCGAGCGTGCGCGGAATCGGCGTGGCCGTCATCACAAGCAGATGGGGATAATTGCCTTTGCGAACGAGCGTCTCGCGCTGCGCCACGCCGAACTTGTGCTGTTCGTCGATGATGACCAGGCCGAGCTTTGGAATCTCGAAGCCCGAGGTGAACAGCGCGTGCGTTCCAACGAAGATAGAGGATGGAGGATGGAGGATGGAGGGACGCGCGCTCTTGCCATCCTCCATCATCAATCCTCCATCCTCGCCGCTCTTCCGGCTGCCCGTCTGCAACAGCACCTGGACTCCTAGCGGCCCCAACCACTTCGTGAAGTTGCGGAAATGTTGCTCCGCCAGGATCTCCGTCGGCGCCATCACCGCCACGTTGAAACCGCTCTCCAGCGCCATCACCGCCGCGCATGCCGCCACCGCCGTCTTGCCTGACCCGACATCGCCCTGCAACAGCCGCCGCATCGGATGCACGCCGCCGAGGTCAGCGCGAACTTCCCGCAGCACGCGGGTCTGTGCTTCCGTGAGCTTGAAGCCGAGTTGCGCGAGAAAAGGTTTCATCAACCGGTTGTCGCCGCGACACGGTAACGCCCGGGCGCTCGCCTCAAACTTTTTGCGGCGCGACTGGATCTGGATTTGCAGCGCGATGAACTCATCCAATGCCAGCCGTTGCCGCGCAATCTCCACATCGGGAAGTTCTTCGGGGAAATGGATCATGCGCACCGCGTTGGCGCGCGCCGGATAAACTTTCAGGTCGGGTGCGGGCGTCGGTTCGGTGATCAGCGCTTCAAACTTCTCCAGCGCCCGCCAGACGAACGCGCGCAGCACGCGCGCGGTGAGTCCCTCGGTCAGCGGATGGACCGGCACGATGCGGTTGACGTGGACGAATTCATCGTCGCCCGGCTCGACCAGTTCGGTTTCGGGATGATCAATCGTGCGCGGCTTGAGCGTCTCCGGCTTGCCGAAGACGAGGAACTCGCGCCCGACGGCGAAGTAGTCTTCCATCCACGGCTGCATCTGCCACCAGCGGCAATGCAGCAGCGCCGAGCCGTCGTCCAGGATGCACTCGAACATCGCGCGCGTGCCGTGCTTGAAGCGCTTCACCCCGGCGGCGACGATTTTGCCGCGGACAGTCGCTGCTTCCTTAAGTTTCAAGTCGCGGATGGGAAGAAATTTCCGACGGTCTTCATAACGGCGCGGCGCGTGCAGCAGCAAGTCCCTGATGGTGAAAATCTCCAGCCGCGCCAGCAGCCGCGCGCGTTCACTGCCAATACCCCACAGCGTCGTCACTGGCGCGGCGAGCTGGGAAACTGGCGGTGAGTTGTCCGGCGGCGGCATTCGCGGGACGATACAAACCGGGGGCAGGGCGTTCAATGGGAAACCAAAGCTACCGCGAAAAAGCCGATGGAAGCTCAGCTGTTTCCAGTTTGACCGCGTCGGTAGGGCAGGGGGGCGGCGAGTTCTTTTTCGACGCGTTCCGCCACGTTGCAGCCGGCCACGATCGAGTCGCTTAAGGAAACGCCGTTGCGATAATGCCCTGCGAGGAACAGGCCCGGCGCGCGTTCTTCGGCCAGGCCCATCAGCTCGCGGTATTTGCCGAAGCCGACGTTGTATTGCGGAATTGCCTTCGGCCACAGTACCGTGTGCTCGAAGGTCGGTTTGCCCTTCACGCCGAGCAGCATACGCAGGTCGGTGCAGACCAGCTCGATGAGTTTCTCCGGCGGCAGCGCCGCGAGTTCCGGCTGCCGCTCGCCGCCGACGTAGCTCGTGAGCGTGAGATGGCCGGCGGGGGCGCGGTTCGGGAACAATGCCGAGGAAAAAATCGTGCCCAGAATGTTGAAGCCCTCTACGCCGGGAATCAACATGCCAAAGCCGTTGCACGGATGCGCCACATCCTCGCGCCGAAAACCGAGCACCACGCTCGCCACCGGCGGGTAGCGGACTTCCGCCAGCGCCGACAAATCCACCGGCTGATACGAATCAATCTTCAGCTCCGCTAGCCGGTAAGCCGTGCCGCAATACACTACCGCGCTGTGCTCAGTGTGGTTCGCCGCGCCCGGTGCTTGCCAATCCACGCGCCAGCCCTCGGTTGTTTCCGTGAGCTTGGTGACGGCGGTGTGGAGGCGGACGGCGTCGCCGAGTTGGCGCGCGAGTTCGATGGGCAAGACCTGCAAGCCTTCGTCGAAGGAAAACTTCGGCGCGCGGTCTTTCGCCACCTCGCCGGATTTTTTCCGGGCCCGCGCTCCCAAAATCTGCCCTTTGATCATCGAACCGTAATTGTCTTCGAGCGCCTTGAGCTTGGGGAACGCGTGCGTCAGCGAGAGCTTGCGCGGATTGCCTGCGTAAATGCCTGCGACGAGCGCATCAATTGCGTTGTCCAGAAATTCCTGATTGAACCGCCGCACGACGAATTCGCCGATGCTCTCCTCCACGCCATCGCGGCGCGGCTTGACGAACGGCTCGCGCAGCACGGCCAGCTTGGCCTTGGCGGTGAACAGCGGCGTGGTGAAAAAACCGAGCGGCGAGCCGGGCATCGCGATGGGCCGTTTGTAACGCACGACGTAGCGCGCCTCAGCTTTGGGGTCGGGATCAAGCCGCCGCGATTGCAAGCCTGCGTCGCGGACGAGTTGGCCGACCTTGGGTGAAGTTTCCAACAGCGTGTTCGGTCCAAACTCGACTAGATAGCCATCCTTGCGCAGCGACTGAATAACGCCACCGACGCGCCCGCTGGCTTCATAAACCGTCACCGGCACACCGGCGCGTTTCAGGTAAAACGCGGCCGTCAGCCCCGTTATACCTGCGCCGATGACTGCGACGGTTTTCATTTCAATCAAATCGTCTTCGAGTGCCGCCGCTCGCCGACAGGGGCGAGCGTGTTGTCGAAGGTCATCGCGATGTTGCGGATGAACAAGCGGCCAGCATCAGTCACGTCGAAGCCGCCCGCGCGCCGCTTCACCAAGCCGTCAGCAGCAAACGGCGCGAGCGCGGCCAGTTCCTTCGCGAAGTGCTGCTCGAAGTTGATACCGAAGCATTGCGAGATCGAACCGAAGTCGAGGGAGAGGTCGCACATCGTGCGCATGATCGTTTCGCGGCGGAGTTTGTCCTCGTCGCTCACGATGTAGGCCTTGTGCAACGGCACTTTGCCGGCGTCCACGGCGGTCTGCCATTTTGGTAGCTCCTTTTCGTTCTGCCAATAAACGTCCGGCGTCTGCGAAACGGCGCTCATGCCAAACGCATAGATGTCCGACCCGGCGCGCGTGCTGTAGCCTTGGAAATTGCGCTGCAACTTTTTCTCGCGCTGCGAAATGGTCAACTCGTCGTTCGGCTTCGCGAAGTGATCCATGCCGATGTAAACGTATTGGTCATCCGCCGTGAGCCGTTCGATGACGAGCTTGAGGACTTCGAGCTTGGACTCGGGCGTGGGCAGGATTTTGTCTTCGAGAATTTTCTGCGCGGGCTTGATCCACGGCACGTGCGCGTAGCTAAACACCGCGAGGCGGTCGGGCTT
Organism: Verrucomicrobiales bacterium; assembly: GCA_017853785.1. Taxonomy (GTDB): domain Bacteria; phylum Verrucomicrobiota; class Verrucomicrobiia; order Limisphaerales; family JAFMIX01; genus JAFMIX01. The sequence continues at coordinate 88 of JAFMIX010000042.1, read as the reverse complement.
CATTTCCAGCACGGTGTCGAGGGTCTCGTTGAACGACGCGGGCGTCTGGTGCGGCAGGCCGTAGATGAGGTCGAGGTTGATGGAGTTG
>JAFMIX010000307.1 GCA_017853785.1 Verrucomicrobiales bacterium | reverse complement strand
GCGCGGCGGCTCGGCACGGATTACTTTGACATCATCCACCTGCATGACATCGAGTATCAAGGCCGCCGGCACACCGAATGGGCTTTGGATGAAGGCCTGCAAACCCTGCTGGACTTGAAGCGGGAGGGCCGCATCGGCAATGTCAGTTTTGGCATCTACCCGATGGATCTCTGGCACAAGATTCTGATGACGCTGCCGGTGGACGCCGGTCTGGTACACAACCATTACAATCTGAGCGACCGGCGGTTGTTGGAACTCCTGCCGCTGGCCCACACGAAGGGAATTGGGCTCATCAACGGTTCACCCTTTGGCAGCGGCCTGTTTTCCGGCCGGGAAGCACCTTCGTGGCACCCCGCGGTTGAGTCCGAGCGGCAGCTGTTCCGGGCGGCGGCCAAACTTTGCGAGCAGCGGGGCGTGCCCATCAGCAAGCTGGCCCTGCAGTTCTCCAGCCAGAATCCGGCCATCCCCACCACACTGTTCAGCAGCGCCAAATCGGAGTCCGTCCGGCGCAATGTCAAATGGCACCGGGAGCCGATTGATTCGGAGTTGCTCGCCGCCGTGGAAAAAATTCTCTTGCCGGTGATGAACCAGCAATGGGACTACGATGCCGCCGTAGACCGGGTGAAATCCCCGGCTGATGCGCCGGCCGGGCAAGGTATTACGGCGGCCGTATGCGCGCCGCTTAAATGATTTTTTCAGCCAAGCTTTATGTCGAACAGCCCGTATACTGCCGCCATTAATCCTTTGCCCGCCGATGCGAAATCGGCCCGGACCGACCTTTCGCGGTTGACCGAGGACCGCATCTTTGGGGTGGGCGAAGAGTTCAAGACCGAGGATTGGGGGCCGGCATACTGGCTCAAGGACGGCACGGCCTACACCACGCTCGAAGCCTCCGAAAAATTCCAGGACCCCGCTGCAGCCAAGGACGCCAAACCCATCAAGGACATTGTCAAATACGCATTGGATTCCAGCCGGCGCGAAGTCATCGTGCCGGCGGAACGTCTCGTGCCCGCCGGGCAGTCCCGGCCGCTGGCGATTGAGGATTACGCGTGGTCGGACGACGCCAGCAAATTGCTCCTCTACACGAACACCCGGCGGGTCTGGCGCAGAGAGACCCGCGGCGATTACTGGGTGTTCGACTGCGCCACCGGCACATTGAAGCAACTGGGCGGCGCCGCCGCGCCCGCCACACTTATGTTCGCCACGTTCTCGCCGGACGGCACGCGTGTCGCCTACGTCTGCGCGAACAACCTTTACGTGCAATCCGTGGCCGATTTGAAAATCGCGCCGCTCACCACCGATGGTTCGTCGACGATTGTCAACGGCACCGCCGATTGGGTCAATGAGGAGGAGTTTCATCTTCGCCACGGTTTCCGCTGGAGTCCCGATGGCACAGCCATCGCGTACTGGCAGTTCGATACCACCGGGGTGCGCGAATTCTCGCTCGTCAACTACACGGACAATCTCTATCCCGAAATCAAATCCTTTGCCTACCCGAAGGTCGGCGAAACCAATTCTGCCTGCCGCGTGGGCATCGTCCCCGCCGCCGGCGGGGCCACCTGCTGGATTCAATCCAATCCCGACCCGCGCAATCATTACATTCCCCGGATGGAATGGGCGAAGGATTCCCGCGCCATCATTTTCCAGCAACTCAACCGGTTGCAGAACACCAACGAAGTCGTCCGTGCGGATGCCCGGACCGGCGTGCCGCAAGTGTTGTTGACCGAAAGCGACGACTGCTGGCTGGATGTGCTCGACGAAGTGCGCTGGATTGAAAACGGCAGGCGCTTCCTGTGGTTGAGCGAGCGCGACGGCTGGCAGCACCTCTACGCGGTCACTCCGGCGGATCCGCAACTCCAATTGTTGACGCCCGGGGCGTTTGACGTCATCAGCATCGTGGCCGTCGATGAGGCGCAGGGTTGCGTTTACATCATGGCGTCGCCGGATAATCCCACGCAAAGCTACCTCTATCGCGTCCCGCTCGACGGCAGCGGCGCGGCGGTGCGGATCACCCCCGCGGACCAGCCCGGTACGCATGTTTACGATGTTTCCAAGGACGGGCGTTGGGCGTTTCACACTCATTCCCGCTTTGGCCAGCCGCCCGTCATCGACCTAGTGTCCTTGCCTGCGCATCAGACGGTTCGCGAACTCAGCGGCAACGCCGTGTTGCGTGAAAAACTTGCCGCGTTGCAACCGTGTGCCACGGAGCTGTTCCGGGTTGCGATCAAAGACTGCCCGCCGTTCGACGCGTGGTGCATCAAGCCGCCGGATTTCGACCCCGCGCAGAAATATCCGCTGCTCATCTACGTTTACGGCGAGCCGGCCGGCACGACCATCGGCGACAAGTGGACGGCCGAAAATTTCCTCTGGCACTACCTCATGGCGCAGCGCGGCTACGTGGTGATGTGCATCGAAAACCGCGGCACGCCCGCCCCGCGGGGGCGCGTCTGGCGCAAGAGTATTTACCGGCAGATTGGCATTCAGGCTTCGGCTGACCAGGCGGCGGCCACGCGCAAAGTTTTGCAGGAACGGCCCTACCTGGACCCGGCGCGCGTCGGCATCTGGGGCTGGAGCGGCGGCGGCTCCATGAGCTTGAACGCCATTTTCCGCCACCCGGACCTGTATCAGACCGCCATGGCTGTCGCGTTTGTTTCCAATCAGCGGTTTTACAACACGATTTATCAGGAACGCTACATGGGCCTGCCGGCGGACAACGCCGAGGGGTTCACCAATGGTTCGCCAATCACTCACGCGCATCGGCTGCAGGGAAATCTCCTGCTTGTTTACGGCACTGGCGACGACAACTGCCACTACCAGAACTGTGAAGTGCTGGCCAACGAACTCA
>JAFMIX010000306.1 GCA_017853785.1 Verrucomicrobiales bacterium | reverse complement strand
CCTGGACGTGCGCCGCTGCTCGATCCGCTTTGGCGGCCTCACCGCGGTCAACGCACTGGACCTGCAAATCCTTCCCGGCCAGCTTGTCGGCCTCATCGGCCCCAATGGCGCGGGTAAAACCACCGTCTTCAACCTCATCACCGGCGTCTATGAGCCGACCGAGGGGACGATAGCTTTCGGCGGCAGCGACATCCACGGCCTTGCGCCCTACGAGATCACCGAGCACGGCATCGCCCGCACGTTCCAGAACATCCGCCTGTTCCCGTCGCTCTCCGTCTTCGACAACGTCCGTGTCGCCTTTCACCTGCACGTGGTGAGCGGCGTGGTTCACTCGCTCACGCGGGGTCCGGTTTTTCGCAACGAGGAAAAGGAAATCGCCGCCCAGGTGATGGAGCTGCTGGACATCTTCAAGCTCGGCAAGTTCGCCGATGCGCCCGCCAAGAGCCTGCCCTACGGCGACCAGCGGCGGCTGGAAATCGTCCGCGCCCTCGCCACGCGCCCCAAGCTCCTGCTGCTCGATGAACCCGCCGCCGGCATGAACCCGACGGAAAAGGTCGAGCTGATGCAGCTCATCCGCTTCATCAAGGACAAGTATCGCCTCGCCGTGCTTTTGGTGGAGCATGACATGCAGGTCGTCATGGGCATCTGCGAGCGCATCGCCGTCCTCGATTACGGCGTGAAGATCGCCGAAGGCACCCCGGCGGAAGTGCGGAAGAACCCGAAGGTGGTTGAAGCCTACCTCGGTGAAGACCATTTAAAGGAAGGCTGAAGATGCTTGAGGTGAAGAATCTCCGGGTGAACTACGGCGCGATAGCCGCGCTGCACGGCATTTCCCTGTCGGTTTCCAAGGGCGACATCGTCACGCTCATCGGCGGTAACGGCGCGGGGAAGACGACGACCTTGCGCGCCATCTCCGGCCTCCAGACCGCCGCAGCGGGCGAAGTTCTCTACGAAGGCCGCGACATCACTCGGTTGCCCGCCCATGAGATTGTGAAGCTCGGCCTCGCGCATGTGCCGGAGGGACGCATGGTTTTCGCCAACCTCACCGTGTTGGAAAATCTCAAGATGGGCGCCTATCTCCGCAGTGACCGGGCCGGCATCGCGGCGGACATGGACTACATCTTCAGCATCTTCCCTCGGCTCAAGGAGCGCGAGCGGCAGGTTTCGGGGACGCTCTCCGGTGGCGAGCAGCAGATGCTTGCAATCGGCCGCGCGCTGATGAGCAAGCCGCGTTTCCTGATGCTGGATGAACCATCGCTGGGCATCGCGCCGCTGCTGGTGAAGACCATCTTTGAGAAGATCGTGGAGATCAATCGCCAGCAGGGCATCACCATCCTGCTCGTCGAGCAGAACGCCAACCTCGCCCTTGAGGTCTCGCGCTTCGGCTACGTGCTGGAGACCGGCCGGGTCATCCTGCAGGACGAGTCCGCGAAGCTGCGCACGAACCCGCAGGTGAAAAGCGCGTATCTGGGCGGGTGAAGGGGCTGCTTTCGCAGCCTGCTTGCGGTTGACATTCGCCGGCGGGGGGGGGTATGCAACTCATTCATGAAAGCCCATCCCCGGCCCCCGGCCGCCTCGCGTGGCTTCACGCTCATCGAACTCCTGGTTGTCATCGCCATCATCGCGATCCTCGCGGGGATGCTTCTGCCGGCGCTCTCGAAGGCAAAGATGAAGGCTGGGGCGACGAAGTGCCTGAGCAATCTGAAACAAATCGGCCTTGGGACGCTCGTGTATGCGGGCGACAGTGACGACAGCATCCCCCCGGCGTTCTACGCTCCCGTCGCGGCAGGTCCAAACCTCTCCTTTGATGACTTTTTGCACCGCTATACGGGTGGAACTAAGGACATTTCGCAACTGGCTGGCCAAAACATGCCCGTGGCTGAATCGGTAAAGGCCTATGAGTGCCCGGCGGACAAGTTCATCCGCATCAATACGACTTTGGCCAAGCGCAGCTATTCCATGCCGCGCGCCGGGTCAATGACAGCACCAGCGAACTATCCGCCGACTCCTGGCAGTTCCGGTGGCGTTGGCTTGTTTTTCAACCCGGTCGGAGCCTTGGCTCCCGTGCCCATGCGTCTGAACATCGTTCCCGCTCCTGCATCCACGATCATGATCCATGAGAGGGCCACCACGGGCAATTTCCAGGGCGGCTCCAACACAAGTGTTACCGACAGCCCCGATCAGCTCATTTATCTCCCTGGCACAACGACCTCGAACGGTTTCGATCAGAACTACTATCACAACGCCAAATGGAATTGGCTCTTGGTCGACGGGCACGCTGAATATATCCCCTTCGACAAGACCATCCGCCCGGGGACGCCCATCAACTCGCCCTCTGGAATGTGGACCATCCGGATGGACGACTGATCAAACCTCAAAAGACCTCTAGCTGATGCGAACAACCATCCTAATTCTCGCCTGTGCCACGCTAGTTCTCATCGGTTGCCGTAAACGCTCGGCCCCCGTCGCAGCGGCTCCGGCGCCTGCCGAGTCATCCGCCACCCCGGCCACCACCGCGCCGGCCCCGCAGTCTGGTGGTCCCGCTCCCGCCCTCGTCACAACCCAGGCATCGAACGACGCTGCCTACATTCAAGAGATGACTCAGACCCTAAACGACTTCCTCGCCGATTACATCCGCGAGAAGAAACGCATCCCAAAAGACATCAACGAGATGGTCAGCCTAAAGATCATCACTTCCATCCCCGTCCTGCCCGGCGGCAAAAAGTGGGTGATCAACCAGCAGACGGGGAAAATCTCGGCGCAGTAGACCCGTGGTGGGGACACCCCTGTCCCCGTGACGGCGCTTCCATCTGCCCGCACGGATTACGGTTAGCAACCACGGCCC
>JAFMIX010000041.1 GCA_017853785.1 Verrucomicrobiales bacterium | reverse complement strand
GATCTTGATGATGCCGCCGGGGCAACGTGCGGAGACGGATTTATCCACAAGGCCGAGCCGGTGCGCCACCGCCGCGCTCGCGCTGCTGCTGCTGCCACTGGCGAGCGTGTAGCCCGCGCCGCGTTCCCAGATCTCGATCTGGATGTTGGCGCGGTCGAGGACTTTCAAGAATTGCACGTTGGTACGGTTGGGGAAATTGACGTGCGTCTCGAGCAGCGGGCCGAATTCGTGCGCGAGCTTGGCGCTGATCTCCGGCAGCGGCAGGACGCAGTGCGGGTTGCCGATGGTCGCGGCGCAGTAGGTGAATTCGCGGCCGCCCACGGAAATCTTTTCGTTGATGACCTCGCGTTTCGCGCCGGTCACAGGAATCTTGTCGCTGCTGAAGCTGACTTTGCCCATCTCCACGCGCGCCATCTTGCCGCCGTCGAAAACCGTGGAGCGCACGATGCCGCCATCGGTCTGGAGCGCGAACTCGTCGTTGCCCACAAACTTGATGTCCCACAGGTAGCGCGAGAAGATGCGCACGCCGTTGCCGCTTTTCTCGGCGATGCTGCCGTCGGGGTTGTAAATCTTGAGCGCGCATTTGGCGGTCGTGGAGGGGAGCGGGCCAAGCAGGATGCCGTCCGAGCCGACGCCGAAGTTGCGGTGGCAGATGGTCTTGACCTGTTCGGTGGTGAGCGGCGCGGGCAAATCGCGCGGGTCCATGACGATGTAGTCGTTGCCGAGGGCGTGATACTTGAAAAATTTCATCAGGCAAGTGTAGGAAGCTCGGGCGATGGTTCAAAGAATTTTAACCGCGAAATACACGAACCACGCGAAATAAATTTTTCCAAAACCTTTTCGCGTATTTTGCGTATTTCGCGGTTTCAGCTTCAGTGCAGCATTGGCAGCGGATTTGGTTCGCGGATGAGCCGGGCGTCGAGGTCGAGGTAGAAGTCGAGGCGCCGGTCGGCTTCGGCGGCGTCGATGGCGCGGGCCATGAGGATGTAGGTGGCGTAGTGGTTGCCTTCGGATTCGACGAGGCTGGCGTAGAATTGCGCGAGCTCGGCGTCCACAGTCTTGAGCGCGTCGCCGAGCATCTGGAACTTCTCGCAGCTCCGGCCTTCCACGAGCGCGAAGACAAGCAGGTGGTCGATGGCCTGAAACCGCACGCCGGGCCGCACGGAACGCATCATGCCGCTGATCCACTTGCTGGGGATCGGCTGGCCGAACGGGATGCCGCGCTGTTTAAGCAAGGCGAGCACGAGCTGGAAATGTTGCAGCTCCTCGATGGCGATGGCGTTGAGTTCGTCCACGCGGCTGTAGAGGTCGCGGTATTTTTGGAGATTGATGGCGGAAGTGGCGGCCTTGCGCTCCAGATGGGCGTGATCCACGAGCACGGCGGGGAGATCGGAAAGAACGCGGGGCAGCCAGTCGGCAGGGACTTTTTCGCGCAGCATCAGCATGGGGAAATTGTGTTCGGCCTCGTGGCGCATGACAACTTGCAATTTCCGGCACGGCTGGTTGAATCATGACCAGATGACGCGTCCGCTCGCCCTGATTTTTTACGAACGTTTGCTGCCCGGCTCGCAACTGGTGAACCGGCTGCAGGACCTGGGCTATCGTGTGCAGGCGGTGCCGGTCGCCGATCTGCTCACTGCCGAAGCGGAGAAGGAAAAGCCGCTGCTCGTCTTTGCCGACCTGCAAACCACCGGGCGCAATCAGCCGCTGGCCGCCGTCGCGGCACTGAAAAAAAACGCCGCCACGGCGCATCTGCCGGTGGTGGCGTTCGCGAGCGAAGCGCAGGAGGAGCTGCAAACCGAAGCGGTGCAAGCAGGCGCTATCGCCGTCGGTGATATCGCGCTGCTCAACCACCTGCCGCAGTTGCTCGACCAGGCGTTGCAACTGGATTGAATGTTTGGGACGGCGATACGCCGTCCCTCCCAGACTAATCTTCCGCGCTGCCGAGCTTGGTGAGGACGGTCAAATCTTCCAGCGTCGTGGTGTCACCTTTGATTTCCGCGCCGGAAGCCACTTGCTTGAGCAGGCGGCGCATGATTTTCCCGGAGCGCGTCTTGGGCAACGCTTCGGCGAAGCGGATGTCGTCCGGCTTGGCGACCGGACCGATCTCTTTGCCGACGTGGTTGCGGAGTTCATCGCGCAGCGCGGGCGTAGCGGTGACGCCGGTCTTGAGCGTGACGAACGCGACGAGCGCCTGGCCTTTCAGCGCATCGGGGCGACCGACGACGGCAGCCTCGGCGACCTTGGAATTGCTCACGAGGGCGCTCTCGACCTCCGCAGTGCCGATGCGGTGGCCGGCGACGTTGAGCACGTCATCGATGCGGCCCACAATCCAGAAATAACCGTCCTTGTCCTGCCGGCAACCGTCGCCAGTGAAATAACTGCCGGGCACTTCGCTCCAGTAAACTTCCTTGTAGCGTTTCGGGTCGCCCCACAGGCCGCGCAGCATCGAGGGCCACGGTTTGCGGACGACGAGCTTGCCGCCGGAGTTGTGCGGGACGGCATTGCCCTGGTCGTCCACGACTTCGGGCAAGATGCCGAAGAACGGCAGCGTGGCCGTGCCGGGCTTGGTGGGCGTCGCGCCGGGCAAGGGCGTGATCATGATGCCGCCGGTCTCGGTCTGCCACCAGGTGTCCACGATGGGGCAACGTTTCCTGCCGATGACGGTGTGATACCACATCCACGCCTCGGGATTGATGGGTTCGCCGACGGTGCCGAGCAGGCGGAGCGAGCTGAGGTCGTGTTTCTTCGGCCATTCATCGCCCCACTTCATGAAGGCGCGGATGGCCGTCGGCGCGGTGTAGAGGATGGTCACGCCGTATTTCGCGACGATGCGCCAGAAGCGGTCGGGCTCGGGGAAGTTGGGCGCGCCTTCATACATGAGGCTGGTCGCGCCGTTGGCGAGCGGGCCGTAGACGACGTAGCTGTGGCCGGTGACCCAACCGACGTCGGCGGTGCACCAGTAAACATCCTCGTCGCGCAGGTCGAAGACGTATTTACTCGTCATCTTCGCGCCGAGCAGGTAGCCAGCGGTGGTGTGAAGGATGCCCTTGGGTTTGCCGGTCGAACCGCTGGTGTAGAGGATGAACAGCGGCGCTTCGGAATCCATCTTCTCGGCGGGACAGTTTGCATCCACTGTGGCGACTTCTTCGTGCCACCACACGTCGCGGCCTGGCGTGAAGGCGACTTCGTTGCCGGCACGCTTGAGCACGATGACCTTCTCAATGGTCTTGGTAAGGCAGTTACCGTGGGCGTCGTTCAGCGGGAAGGCGTCATCCACGTTTTTCTTGAGCGGAACTACCGCGCCGCGGCGGAATCCACCGTCCGCCGTGATGATCATCTTGGCCTGCGAATCAAACACGCGATCCGCCACGCTCTGCGCACTGAAGCCGCCGAATACCACGGAATGCACCGCGCCGATGCGCGTGCAGGCGAGCATGGCGATGGCGGCTTCGGGCACCATGGGCAGGTAAATGAGGATACGGTCGCCCTTCTTGATGCCGTTTTTCTTGAGGACGTTTGCGAAGAGGCAGACTTCGTGGTGGAGCTGCTTGTAAGTGAGCGTGCGTTCCTCGCCGGGCTTGCCGGGGGCGGCGGGTTCGCCTTCCCAGATGAGCGCGGCCTTGTTCGCGGTGGGCGTGCCGAGCCATTTGTCGAGGCAATTGTGGCTGACGTTGAGCTGGCCGCCGACGAACCACTTGGCGGACGGCACCTTCCAATCGAGAACTTTTTTCCACGGCTTGAACCAGGCGAGTTCGTTCTTGGCTTCGCGCGCCCAGAATTTCTCGGGCGACTTGATGGACTCGTTGTAGAGTTTCTTGTATTGCGCGAAGGACTTGATGTGGGCGCGGGCGGAGAAGTCCTTGTGCGGTTTGAAGATGCGGTTCTCGTGCGAGAGTGAGGTGAAATTGTCAGCCATAAATTATTTGGGTCGATGAATTAGGGGCGATTCTAGGCGGGAGTATGGCGGCGTCAACAGTTCAAGTGGCCGCTATGCAAAAAGTTCAGCAGCGGGCGCGAATGCGGACCGGCTATTAGCTCCGCACCCGCCAAAACGCCACCAACCCAGCGCGGCCTCCGGAGCCCGCACCACATGGCCGTGCCCAATTACCCCTGCCGTCGCCGGCGACTCCACCATTGCCCCGCCGCGCCAAATCGGGTTTGTTTGCGCCATGCAACTCCAGTTCCGCCGCCATGACCTGACGCTCGCCCATGCTTGGGCGGTCGCGGGCGGCGCGGCCAAGCTCTCGCACCCCGTCGTGTTCGTCACGCTCACCGACGCGGACGGCGTCGTCGGACGCGGCGAGGCCTCGCCCTCGCGGCGTTACTGCGAGACGGCGGCGAGCGCGGAAAAATTCCTCGCACTGGTGGATGCGCGGCGGCTTTCCTTTACCGACCTCACGGGCAGCATGGCGTATTTGGAAGCACTTGCGCCCGGCGAGTTCGCCGCCAAGTCCGCGCTGAACCTCGCCCTGCTCGATGGCGCGGCGCAGCGGACGGGTCAGCCCTTGCATAATTTTATCGGGCTGGGTTTCCGCGAAGGCCGGCACGTCACCTCGTTCAGCATCGGCATCGACCGGCCGGCGGTGATCCGGAAAAAAGTTTTGGCGGCGGCGGAATTTCCCGTGTTGAAGCTCAAGGTGGGCAGCGGGCATGACCGCGAGAATTTTGCCGCGCTGCGCGAGGCCGCGCCCACCAAACCCGTGCGCGTGGACGCCAACGAGGCCTGGCCGACGAAGGAACTCGCGCTGGAAAACATCGAGTGGCTGGCCGCAGACGGGCGCGTGCAGTTCGTGGAGCAGCCGCTGCCGGCGACCGCGAGCGTGGCGGATGGCGCGTGGCTGAAGGCGCGGTCGCCGTTGCCGCTGTTTGCGGACGAGTCCTATCACACGGCGGCGGACGCGGCGCGGTGCGCGGAATGTTTTCACGGGGTGAACGTGAAGCTCTGCAAGACCGGCGGCGGCGCCAACGCGCACGCGGCGTTGCACGCGGCGCGGACGGCAGGCTTGCAGACGATGCTCGGCTGCATGATCGAGAGCAGCCTGCTCATCACCGCGGCGGCACATCTGGCGGAGCTGACGGACTTCCTCGACCTCGACGGCAACCTGCTGGTGACGGATGACCCGTTCCGCGGTGTGACGTCGACGGGCGGAGTGTTGTCCTTCGCGTCGGCGCGAAAAAAAACCGGCCTGCGGGTAGAACCGGCAGGCGGGGGCGGAAATTTCTTGTAGCAGCCCCGGCGCGTCTCGGGTAGTTTCGCCCCGATTCAAAAAGGTTTTCAAACTAATGGCCAAACGATTCCTAGCGGCGTTACATGATACGACCCTGTTCGTGCAGGAATGGCTTTGCAATCCGCAACGCACGGGGGCGGTGGCGCCCAGCTCGCCAAAGCTCGCCGCCGCCATGGCGCACTGGCTGCCCTCCGACCCGGAAAGTTTCGTGCTGGAACTCGGCCCGGGCACGGGAGCGGTCACGACGGCGCTCCTGAAACGGGGCTTGCGCGAGGACCGGCTGGTGGCCATCGAGCGGAATCCCAAGATGGCGGCGGTGCTGCACGAACGCTTCCCCCGCGCCCACATCATCACCGGTGATGCCTGGCAGATGGACACCCTGCTGCGCGAGCACGCGGAGGAAATCCATTCCGTCGGCGCGGTGATTTCCAGTTTGCCGCTGATGAATTTTCCCTCTGCGCAGGCCGCTGCACTGGCCCACAAAATTGGCGACGTCCTGAAACCGGAAGGGAAGTTCGTGCAATACAGCTATCACCTGGGCCGCCCGGCGGACCGGCGCATTGACCACCTCCACCCCATCGCTTCGAACATTGTCTGGCTGAATTTCCCGCCGGCGCGCGTCAGTGTTTATCAGAAGTAGTTGTGGAAGTTCAACCTCAGCCTGGTTTCCCCGCACTGGCCAAAGCCTGAAACTCCAACTTTCTCCAATTTAGAATTGTTCTAAATTGAACCTTGACCGGGGCGCGCGTTGCGCTACCTTCCCGCCCCGGTCATGAAAACGACCCCAGTTCATCCAGTGACACATTTCAACGAACGCCTCGGCGCGGGCGGCTTCCGCTTCACACCCCAGCGCCAGCGCGTCTATGAGGTGCTGATGGAAACGCGCGACCACCCGACGGCGGAGGAGGTCTTCATCCGCGCCAAGAAGCGGATGCCGGAGATTTCCCACGCTACCGTTTACAACTGCCTCGACGCGCTCGTGCAGAGCGGCCTCGCCCGGCAGGTCACGCTGGAGCGGGGCGCGACACGCTTTTGCCCGAACATGGAGGAGCATTGCCACTATCACTGCGAGGATTGCGGGGAGGTTTTTGATGTCGCGTTGCCGAAGAATTCGACTTTGCTCCCGCGCCCGAAAGGTTTTAAGATTGCCCGCTATGACATCGCCGTCCATGGCGTCTGCGCCGATTGCGCGGCCAAGGCGAAGAAATAATTTCACATGAGCACCGCCACCGAAACAATTGAGGATCTGGTATCCACGGAATACAAATACGGGTTCGTCACCGACATCGAGACGGAGTCCGCGCCCCCGGGCTTGAGCGAGGACACCATCCGCCTCATCTCGCGCAAGAAGGGCGAGCCGGAATGGCTGACGGAGTGGCGGCTCAAGGCATATCGCCATTGGCTCACGCTGACCGAACCGACATGGCAAAAGGCGCACCACGAGCCGATTGATTACCAGGCCATCTGCTATTTCTCGCAGCCGAAGCCGAAGAAGGACGCACCGAAGAGCCTCGATGAGGTTGACCCGAAGCTGCTGGAGACTTATGAGAAGCTCGGCATTCCCCTGCGCGAACGCGGCCGCCTCGCCGGCGTGGCGGTAGACGCGATCTTTGATTCCGTGTCCGTCGGCACGACGTTCAAGAAGTCGCTCGCCGAGAAGGGCGTCATCTTCTGCTCGTTCACCGAAGCGGTGCATGACCATCCCGAGCTGGTGAAGAAATATCTCGGCTCGGTCGTGCCCTACACGGACAACTATTACGCCGCGCTGAACTCCGCCGTGTTCACGGACGGTTCGTTCTGCTACATCCCCAAAGGCGTTCGCTGCCCAATGGAGCTTTCCACCTACTTCCGCATCAACGCCGCGAACACCGGCCAGTTCGAGCGCACGCTCATCATCGCCGACGAAGGCGCTCACGTCAGCTACCTCGAAGGCTGCACCGCACCGATGCGCGATGAAAACCAACTCCATGCCGCCGTCGTGGAACTCGTTGCGCTCGAACGCGGCGAAATCAAATACTCCACCGTTCAGAACTGGTATCCGGGCGACGCGAACGGCAAGGGCGGCATCTACAATTTCGTCACCAAGCGCGGCCTGTGCAAAGGCAAGAACTCCAAGATCACCTGGACGCAAGTCGAGACCGGCTCGGCCATCACTTGGAAATATCCGAGCTGCATCCTGCTCGGCGAAAATTCCGTTGGCGAATTCTATTCCGTGGCCGTCACCAACAACTACCAGCAGGCCGACACCGGCACGAAGATGGTGCACATCGGCAAGAACACCAAGAGCACCATCATCTCGAAGGGCATCTCCGCCGGGCACGGGCAAAACAGCTATCGCGGCCTCGTGGAAATCCGCAAGAGCGCCACGAACTCGCGCAACTTTTCGCAGTGTGACTCGATGCTGATCGGCGCGAAGTGCGGCGCGCACACCTTCCCCTACATCGAGGTGAAGAACACGTCGTCGTCCGTGGAGCATGAAGCTTCAACCTCAAAGATCGGCGAAGACCAGATTTTTTATTGCAACGCCCGCGGCATCGCCACGCAGGACGCGGTGAACATGATCGTGAACGGCTTCTGCAAAGAAGTTTTCAAGGAGCTGCCGATGGAATTCGCCGTCGAAGCCCAGAAACTTCTTGGTGTCAGTCTCGAAGGCAGCGTCGGCTGATTTTTAGCCACGGATTGAACACGGATTGAACACGGAAATGGAAAGCAAGCTGCAGCACGCGGATGTGACCGAGAAAATAATCGGCGCAGCGTTTGCGGTTTATGCGGAACTTGGTTATGGCTTTCTGGAAAGCGTCTACCAGAATGCGATGCAGGTGGAATTGCAGCAGGCCGGGTTCAAGTGTGAGATTGAGTGTCCGATTAAGGTCAAATATCGGAGTGTCATTGTCGGCGATTTTCGCGCCGACTTATTTGTGAACGACATCGTCATCGTCGAACTGAAAACCGCAAAGCAATACAACGCGGAAGACGAGCCGCAGTTGTTGAACGAATTGAAAGCGACGGAAACAAAGGTCGGGTTGTTGATTAACTTTGGCCGGACGAAAGTGGAGTTCAAGAGAATGATCTTTTGAATCCGTGTTTCATCCGTGTTCAATCCGTGGCTAAATACAATTTACACATGAGCAAAACCATCCTCGAAATCAAAGACCTCCACGCCGGCGTGGAGGGCAAACAAATCCTCAAGGGCATCAGCCTCACCATCAACGCGGGCGAAGTCCACGCCGTCATGGGCCCGAACGGCAGCGGCAAAAGCACTTTGGCCGCCGTGCTTGCGGGTCGGGACGGCTACGACGTCTCCGGCGGCAAGGTCATCTACAACGGCAAGGACCTGCTCGACCTCGACCCCGAGGAGCGGGCGCGCGAAGGCGTCTTCCTTGCGTTCCAGTATCCCGTCGAGATTCCCGGCGTAAACAGCACCTACTTCCTCAAAGCCGCGCTCAACGAAGTCCGCAAGCACCACGGCCTGCCCGAGCTGGACGCCATGGAGTTCCTCACGCTCGTGAAAGACAAGATGAAACTGCTGGAGTTGAAGGACGACCTGCTCAAGCGTTCGGTGAACGAAGGTTTCTCCGGCGGCGAGAAGAAGCGCGCCGAGATCTTCCAGATGGCCATCCTCGAACCCAAACTCGCCATCCTCGACGAAACCGATTCCGGTCTGGACATCGACGCGCTCAAGGTCGTCAGCAACGGCGTGAACAAGCTGAAGTCCAAAGACACCGCCCAGCTCGTCATCACACACTACCAGCGCCTGCTGAACTACATCGTGCCTGACTTCGTGCACGTGCTCGTGGATGGCCGTATTGTGAAATCCGGCGGCAAAGAACTCGCGCTCCAGCTTGAAGCGCAGGGTTATGAATGGATCGTCGGCGGCAAGGCGGCGTAACGAAGAACCTGCGCGCGGGTTGCACTTTGGCGCGGACCCCGGCGGACCGCGCTTCACTCCTGCTTCTCCGCCGGGATGATGGGTTTGCCTTCCCAGAGCCAGAGGCCGTTTTCCTGGACGAGAATGCGGGAGGCGCTGCGCGGCGCAGGGGGAACATTCACCGTGGGCAGCCATTTGGCGTGTTCGCGCACGACATCGGCAAATTTCACGTCGCGCACCAGGTTCGTCCATTCGTGCGGGTCGGTGCGGGTATCGTAAAGCTCCTCCGAGCCGTCGGCGTAGCGGATGTAGCGCCAGTTTTCGGAGCGCACGCTGTGATTGCCGACGTTGTGAGTGGTGATAGCCGGCCAAGGACGCGACTTTTTCGCATCCTGCAACTGCGGCATGAGGCTGTGGCCTTCCAGGCCGGACTTTGCGGGAAGGCCGCAGAGTTCGACGAGCGTGGGGTAAATGTCCAGCAACTCCACCGGCTGATTGCACTGCGCGGACTGCGCCACGCCCAGCCCGGCGAAGATGAGCGGGACGTGGGTGGATTCTTTCCATAACGAATTTTTTCCGGTGATAGCCTTTTCGCCCAAGTGCCAGCCGTTATCGGACCACAGAACGACAACGGTGTTGCTGGCCGCGCCGCTGGCGTCGAGTGCGGCCAGCAGCCGGCCGATCTGGGCATCCATGAACGTCGTGCTGGCGAGATAGGCGCGGACGAGCGGCCGCCATTGGTCGGCCCGCTTGAGCCAGGAAAGCCGCGGCTCGGGCAGCTTCCAATGCAGATACCAGGAGAACTCCGGCACATCATCGCGGTCATGTTCTTTCCCGGGCGGCAAAATGATTTTGTCTTCAGCGGGAAAGCGGTCGAACCACTTCTGCGAGGCGAAGCACGGCACGTGCGGCAGTCGGAAACCGGCGGCGAGGAAAAATGGCTGGCCGGGCGGCCGCGCTTGCAACTGCGCGATGGCGTTGTCGGCAGTCTTCCAATCGCCTTGGTCACGGTCGTCCGCCGGGAAGACGCCCCAGTCGAGCGCGGGCATCGGCGAAGGTGTGTTGACGAATTTTTTCTTGGGCGTCGGGATGGGCGGGGCCGGCCCCCAGACGGCGAATTCGTTCGTCTGCAAATCTTTTGGAATCGAGCCGTCGTGGAACACCTTGCCAAACGTCGCGGTGAAATAGCCGTGGCGCTGGAAATATTGCGGCAGCGTGACGCAATCCTTCAGCGCCGCCACGTCGCGGATGCCGGGTGCCAGGCCGTAAATGCCCGTCGTGGAGGGGCGTAAACCCGTAAGCAGGCTGGAGCGCGAGGGGTTGCAGAGTGGCGATTGCACGTGCGCGTTGGCGAAGAGCGTGCCGCGCGCGGCGAGGCGGTCGAGGTGCGGCGTCTGCGCCTGCGGATGGCCGCCGAGACAGCCGATCCAGTCGTTCATGTCGTCAATGGCGATGAAGAGGACGTTCGGACGCGGCCCGGTGGCGGCGACTTGAAAACTACAGACCACGGACAGCAGGAGCGAGAGGACGATGCTTTTCATGGCGCGGCTATTCTCAAGGCGTTCAGAGTGAACCCGACTTCCTTGGCCTTGGTCAATGCTGTAGGCGCGTGGTGACAACGCGGATTGCTCCGGCGCCGGCTGCGCGGCGCGGCCAACGCTTCACCACTTCAGTTCCTGCAAGCGGCGCGCGACTTCCTCGGCGTTGGCGCGGCTGTTGAAGGCGCTGATGCGGAAATAGCCTTCGCCCTTCGAGCCGAACCCACTGCCGGGCGTGATGACCACGTTCGCGTCGGCAAGGATTTTATCGAACGCCTGCCAGCTCGTGACGCCCTTGGGCGTGCGCACCCAGATGTAGGGCGCGTTCACGCCGCCGAAGACTTTCAGCCCGGCTTTCTTTGCGCCCTTGCGGAGGACTTCGGCGTTGCCGAGATAATGTCCGATCAGCGCCTTCACCTGCGCCTTGCCTTCGGGCGAGTAAAGTGCTTCCGCGCCGCGCTGGACGATGTAGCTCACGCCGTTGAACTTAGTGGTCATGCGCCGTGCCCAGAGCGGGTGCAGCGGCTTCGCCTCGCCGGTCTTGGTGTAGGCGTTGAGCGATTTGGGCACGACGATGAACGCGCAGCGTGTGCCGGTGAAGCCGCCGTTCTTCGAAAAGCTGCGGAACTCGATGGCGCATTCGCGCGCGCCGGGGATCTCGTAGATGGAATGCGGAATCGCCGGGTCGGTGATGTAGGCCTCGTAGGCGGCGTCGAAGAGGATGACGGCCTTGTGCTCCAGCGCGTATTTCACCCACGCCTCAAGCTGTTCGCGCGTGGCGGCAGCGCCGGTGGGGTTGTTCGGCGAGCAAAGGTAGATCACGTCCACGTGCTTTTTGGGCGGCGCGGGGATGAAGCCGTTCGCGGGTTTGCACGGGAGATAGACGAGCTTGGCGTAAGCGCCGGCGTCATTCGCGTCGCCGGTGTGGCCGGCCATGACGTTCGTGTCCACATAGACGGGATAGACGGGGTCGCTGATGGCAATTTTGTTTTTGCCGCCGAGGATGTCGAGGATGTTGCCGCAGTCGCACTTGGAGCCGTCGCTGACAAAGATTTCGTCGTCGGCCACGTCGAGGCCACGGGCACGAAAATCGTTTTCCGCGATGGCGCGGCGCAGCCACTCGTAGCCTTGCTCCGGGCCGTAGCCTTTGAAGGTCTCGCGCGACGCCATCTCGTCCACGGCCTGGTGCATGGCGGCGACGACTGCGGGCGGGAGCGGCTCGGTCACATCGCCGATGCCGCAGCGGATGAGCCGCTTGGCGGCTTCGGGGTGGGTGTCGCAGAAGGCTTTGACGCGGCGACCGATTTCGGGGAAGAGGTAGCCGGCTTTGAGTTTGAGATAATTGTCGTTGAGAAATGCCATAAAGGACTACAGAAAACCACAGACGGATGCAGATGTAAAACCTGGAGTGTGGTTCACAGAAGGCAACAAAGCCAACGAAGGGCTAACCCTGCGTTGGCTTCGATCAGAATTCGGGCGGGATGGCCTAATGCGGCGGCTTCAGCAATCCCCGCGATGATTCAAGCCGACCCAAATCCTCTTGCCAGAAATAAAATTCCCGGCCCGAGCCCCAGGTGTGGATAAAGCGGAGCAAGTCGCCTTTGATCCAACGCGCCGAGCCGTCAATGAACACTTCATTGGCCCCGACGGGGGTGAAATTCTTGTTCTTGTGTGGTGGCAGATCATGCCAAGCACTGGTGACGGCCTGCGCCGGTTGGTTCGCAAAGGTCTTGGTGCCATCCTGCTTTGCCACCGTATCGGCGGCCAACATCCAACTCGGCTTTGAGGAGGTGGTCTTGATTGGACTCGCGGAGGGCCAATCCCCACCAGGCAATGGGCCATTCAGGTTATTATCCCAATTGGTAATGCCGCCGTAGTATTGGTAGCCAATGACATAGTCGGTTCCGTTATACGAAGGCAACTCCGCTTTGCGACTCGGGCAATTCCAACTGGAGCGACCGCCGGAGTTGATGTTGGCTACGTCCAACCCGAGCTGTTTCCAAGCGGCGGTGTTGAGATCGGAGTCCTTGAATTGCACCGGAAACATTCCGTTTTTCGCCGGCAC
>JAFMIX010000305.1 GCA_017853785.1 Verrucomicrobiales bacterium | reverse complement strand
TGTTCCTGATCCTCGCGGGCTTTCCGCCGGTCATCAACCTGCTGCAAAACCTCACGCACAACTGGCAATGGCTCGTGGATGTCGTCACCTCGTTCAGCGTCATCACGCACTTCGAGGGATTCCAGAAAGGCGTGCTGGATTCGCGCGATGTGGTGTTCTTCCTGTCGGCCATCGCGTTCTCGCTGTTCACCACCAGCGTGATTCTGCGCACGCACCGCACCAGCTAATTTTGGAGGCAAGATGCAAAAGAAGTCACTCGAAACTATTCTCTACTCCACGGCGGGGGTCGGCCTGATGCTCGTCATCCTCATCGCGGTCAACGTCATTTTCGGCGCGAAGCCCGTGCGCCTGGACATGACGCAGGAAAAGGCCTACACGCTTTCGGACGGCACGAAGGCCGTGTTGAGAAAACTCGATACGCCCGTGAAAGTCCGGTTCTACTGCACGCAGAGCGAGATGGCCACACCGGAAACCGTCTATCTCAAAGGTTACGCCCGCAAGGTGGAAGACTTGTTGCAGGAATACAAACAGATTGCCGGCCGGAATCTCATCATCGAGAAGTTCGACCCGGAACCGGATTCGGACGCGGAAGATTCTGCGCGGTTGGACGGCCTCGAGCCGCAGCAGATCAATCTGACGGACCGGTTTTATCTCGGCCTCTGCGTGAGCATCGCTGACCAGCGTGTGGCAATCCCGTTCCTCGCTCCCAACCGCGAGCGCGAACTGGAATATGACCTCACCCGCGCCATCGCCCGCGTGTTCGCTCCCGAGAAGGCGACCGTCGGCATTATGAGTCCGGTGCCGGTGTTCGGCGAGCCGATGAACCCGATGATGATGCAGATGGGCCGGCGCGGTGGGGATGCTTGGGCGTTCGTTAGCCAGTTGCGACAGGACTTCAACGTCAAGCGCGTCGAGATGACGGCGGACAAGATTGATGACGACGTGAAGGTGCTCGTCGTGATCCACCCCAAGGAGATTTCCGACAAGGCGCAGTTCGCCATTGACCAGTTCGTATTGCGCGGCGGCAAGCTCGTCGCCTTCCTCGATTCGCAATCCGCCGCCGACAGCCGGCAGCAGAACCCGATGATGGGCGGCGGCGGCGCGGCGTCTTCGCCCGACAAGTTGCTGAAGGCTTGGGGCGTTTCGTTCGATACCAGCAAGGTGGTCGCCGACCTGAACTTCAAGATGCAGTTGCGCGGCCGCAACGGTCAGCCGATGGAAGCGCCCGCGTGGCTCGGCCTCACTGCCGAGGGCGTCAACCGCGAGGACATCGTGACCGCGCAGATTGACAACATCTGGCTGCCGATGGCCGGTGCGTTCACCGGCACGCCCGCGGCCGGCCTCAAGGAAACCGTGCTGTTGCAGAGCACCAAGAACGCGCAGCTCGTGGACGGTTTTATGGCGAACATGGACGGCGGCAGCCTGCGCGACGGCATCAAGCCCGCCGGCGTGAATTACAAGCTCGCCGTCCGCCTGACCGGCAAGTTCAAGACCGCGTTCCCCGATGGCGAGCCGAAAGACGCGGGCGATACCAACGCCGTTGCGAAGGCGGATTCGCTCAAGGAATCCAAGGCCGAAACCGCCGTTGTGCTCGTCGGCGATGCGGATCTGCTTGCGGATGAGTTTTCGCTGCGCCGCATGGAAAGTCCCTTCGGCACGATTATGAGCGCGATGAACGCGAACCTCACGTTTGGCCAGAACGTCGTCGAGCAGATGGCCGGCGACAGCAACCTCATCGGCGTCCGCAGCCGCGCGACGGTGGCGCGGCCCTTCACGCTGGTGAAGAAGCTGGAGGCTGAAGCGCAGGCGCGGGGGCAAGCGAAGGTGCTGGAATTGCAGCAGAGCTTGAATGAAACGCAGCAGCGGCTGAACGAATTGCAAGCCCAGCGCCAGGACAAGGACCAGCGTTTCATTCTCTCGCCCGAGCAGCGAGCGGAGCTGGAAAACTTCCGCAAGAAGCAGGGCGAAGTCGGGCGCGAACTGCGGCAGGCGCAGAAAGATTTGCGCAAGGAAGTCGTTTCGCTGGAGACACGGCTCAAGTGGTTCAACATTCTGGCGATGCCGTTCGCCGTTACGGCGGCGGGCGTGGGCATCGCCTTCATCAAACGCAAAAAAACCTCGGCAAAATGAACCGGAAACAATTCATCGCTTTGGTGGTGCTAGTCGTGGTGATCGGCGCGGCTGGCTGGCTCGTGCGCCAGCGCAGCAAGGAATCGTGGCAGGCGGCAGGGCAGGGCATCGGCCAGAAACTGCTGCCCAACCTGCCCGTCAACGACATCGCGCAGATCACCATCAAGTCCGGCGGCAACGAACTGAACCTCGCGAAGCGCGACGGCCTCTGGCGCGTGCGCGAGCGCGGCGATTATCCCGCGGACTTCTCCCAGATCAGCGAACTGCTCCTGAAGTTTGCCGACCTGAAGGTGGTCCAGACCGAGGAGATCGGCGCGTCGCAGCTCGGAAGATTTGAATTGTTGCCGCCTGCCGCCGGAGCGAACACCGCCACCAGCGTGGAACTGAAGGACGCCGCCGGCAAGCCGCTCGGCGCGCTGTTGCTCGGCAAGAGGCACATGCGCCAAGCGCCGGCGAATTCGCCCTACGGCGGTGAAGGTTGGCCCGATGGTCGCTACGTCAAGGCCGGCGAGGCGAAGGCGGTCGCTCTGATTTCCGATCTGCTCGACAACGTGCAGCCCAGCGCGGCGGGGTGGTTGAACAAGGAGTTTCTCCGCATCGAAAAACCGCGCAGCATCGCGGTGCAGTTTGCGGAGGCAACGAATTCCTGGAAGCTCACCCGCGCCAGCGAGACGGACGACTGGCAAATCGCCGACGCCAAGGCCGCTGAGAAGTTGGACGCGGCAA